>NZ_LUPI01000010.1:0-113262 GCF_001627265.1 Nocardioides sp. REDSEA-S30_B4
CACCCATAGACGCCTCCTCCGGCGACCAGGTCCGGCACCGGCTGTCGAGGGCTGGGAACCGGCAGATCAACCGGACGCTGCACATCATGGCCACCGTCCAGCTGCGCAACGACACCGAAGGTCGCGCCTACTTCGACCGCCGCAAGAGCGACGGGAAGACCTCGATGGAAGCCATGCGCGCACTCAAGCGACGGCTCTCGAACATCGTCTACAAGACCATGCTCGACGACGCCGTGAGAGCGAAGGCGACGGGCCCGGGAGGGCAACGAGGTAGCGACTCTGACTCCAGCGCGCCCGGCTCTCAACCTCCACACCGGCTCTTCGGACAAGCCACTCCGGGGCCCGTCGCCGACCAGCCTAGAACGCCCCTGCCAAAGGTGTCTTGACACAGAGGGGAGCCACGACCGAGCTGCGGCAGAAGCGGACGTCAGACGCCGAGCATGAAGGACAGGGTCAGCGCCGCGAAGCACCAAGCAAGCAGAACTCCGAGCCGCCAACCCACTCGGCTCCAATCCTGGGTCCGGTAGGCACTGACAGCCAGCAGCAGGCAGGGCACCGTGAGCGATGCCGACACGATGACGCGGTAGGCAACCTTGGGCCCCGACGGCTGAGCGTCCAAGGCACTCACGTTGCGTGCGACCAAGTACCACGCAAGAAAGCCGATGAGCGCGACTGAGACCGCGACGACCGTTAGATGCCGCCTCCGGTAACTGCTCACCTTGGCAGCATAGAAGCCCACATCTTCGTTCGCTCATCGTCAGATGGGTGCATGCGGTCGCCAATCGGTTGCTCCCTAAAAGCGCTTGTGTCGGCAGCGCTCGAAAGCCTGGGTCACGGTTGGGTCACGACTCCCGGCGGTGGTGTGGATCTGGCTGTTGTGGGGGTCGGAATGTCGGTGGTCTGGTGTGTGCTGAGGTATGGCGGTTCTCGGGCAGCAGCACCCTCTCGACCGGGTGGTCGAGAGGATCGATGCTGCCCTCGATGAGGGTCATGCGGCGTCGTTGATCGGGCTCGATCAGGCCGCGACGGCGAACCTGCTGCGTGGGCTGGCGCAGGTCGCATCCCGGCTCGATGCGTTGACCGCGACGGTGCTGGCGCATGCGACGCAGGTGCGGGTGGAGGAGACCAACGGCGCGACCACGACGGCGACGTGGTGGGCCGACGCCACCCACCGGACGCGGGCGACCGCGCACCGCGACGTGAAGCTGGCGGTCGCGCTGAGCAGGTTCACCGCGCTGGCCGAGGCGTTGGCGGAGGGGCGGGTGAACACCGAGCAGGCGCACGCGATCGCCCGGGCTCTGGGCGACCTGGAGACCGACGGTCCCGTGGACCTGGAGCCGGTGGTGGTCGAGCAGGCGGAGAAGCACCTGGTCGAGTGTGCGGACGGGTTCGACGCCAAGCACCTCAAGGTGCTGGGCCGCCACGTGTTGACGGTGGTGGCACCGGAGGTGGGTGAGGCGCATGAGGCGAAGCTGTTGGAGGACGAGGAGCGCCGTGCCGCGGAGAAGACCAGGCTGACGTTCGCCTCCGATGGGCACGGGATGGTGCACGGACGGTTCTCCATCCCCGCCCTGCATGGCGCGATGCTGGCGAAGGCGATCCAGGCGCTGACCTGGGCGAAGCAGGACCCGGCCGAGGTCCGCCAGTCGAAGCCGACACCGGTGGCGGCGGGGCAGGCGTTCACCGAGCTGCTGGAGCGTCTCGACGCGAAGGACCTGCCCACCGTGGGCGGTGTCGGGGCGACGGTCGTGGTGACGATGACCATCGACTCGTTGATGGGTGGCCTGGCGGCGGCAGCGTTGGACACCGGGGAGGTCATCTCCGCCGGTGCGGCACGCCGGCTCGCGTGTGAGGCCGGGGTCATCCCCATGGTGCTGGGCGGGAAGTCGGAGGTCCTCGACGTCGGTCGGCGGCGACGGTTCCACACCCGGGCCCAGCGGCTCGCGATCGCTCAGCGTGACAAGACCTGCGTCGTCGGTGGTTGTGACGCACCGCCGAGCAGGTGCCACGTCCACCACGTGATTCCGTGGTCAGCAGGTGGCTCGACCAGCGTCAAGGACGGGCGGCTCTACTGCTCGGCCCACCACGCGATGGTCCATGACCCGAAGAGATCCGGACGGCTGCGCACGTAGGCCAGCCGATCTCAGCCCATCTCACGCACCCAGGCGATGACCTGGTCGGCGACCCGCTCCCAGCCGTGGTCGAGCATCACGTCGTGCCCGATGCCGGGGACGATCACGGCCTCGGTGCCCCAGGCGGCCGCGGTGGCCTCGACGTCGGCGACGCGGAAGATCGTGTCGTCGGCGGCGCCCAGCACGCGGACCTCCGTCGCACGCGGGCCACGGCCCGACGCCGGCCGCGGCCGGTCGAGGGCCAGCATGTCGAGGAACGCGCGGAACGACTCGCCGTGCAGTCGCGACCGCACGGCCGCCACGACGGAGTCGTCGGTGTCGGGGGAGAGGAACATCCGGCGTACGTGCTCGGGCTCGACCACCAGCATGCCCAGGTCGCGGCGCACGTTGGCGGCCAGGAACGTCCCGGTGCGCTGCCGCGCGGTGTCGAGGGTGACCCGCCAGACCCCGGCCGGCGGCATGGAGGCCAGCAGCACGGCACCGCTGAGGGCGGGGCGGTCGATCCGGCCGACGAGGTGCTGCACCACGCCGCCGCCCATCGAGTGCCCCACCAGGACCGGAGGCGGACCGCCGGCCGGGAGACCGCGCAGCACCTCCACCACCGAGTCCACGTAGTCCCGCAGCCTCGGCCCGTGCCGCAGCGAGCGCAGCCGGGCGGCGTCCAGGCGCGAGCCGTGCGCCGGCAGGTCGGGCGTCGTGACCTGCAGGCCCGCCGCCTCCAGACGCTGGGTGAACCCGTCGCGCCAGCACCAGGCGCCGTGCCACGCCCCGTGGACCAGGACGACGTGCGGCAAGGGGGTCTCGGTGCTGCTCATGGCTGACATGATGGCGCAGTGATCCAGCACCACCTGCGCGTCCCGCCCGGCCCGGTCGACCTGGGGGAGTGGGCCACCGACGCCACTCCCGGCTTCGACGGCGACAAGGAGGAGGGCAAGGCGACCCTCGAGGAGGTTGGTGCCGAGCTCTCCGAGCTCCAGGAGCGTCTCTACGCCGAGGGTCGTGTCGCCGACGACGCTGACGACGCTGACAGCAAGCCCGGTCGCGGGGTGCTGCTGGTCCTGCAGGGCATGGACACCTCGGGCAAGGGCGGCGTCGTGCGCCACACCGTGGGGCTCGTCGACCCCCAGGGCGTCGACATCACGGCGTTCAAGAAGCCCACCGAGGAAGAGCTGCGCTACCACTTCCTCTGGCGCATCCGCAAGGCACTGCCCGGCATGGGCCGGATCGGCGTCTTCGACCGCTCCCACTACGAGGACGTGCTGATCGCCCGGGTCCGCGAGCTGGCCGAGCCAGACGTGATCGAGCAGCGCTACGACGAGATCAACGACTTCGAGGCCGAGGTGCTCGCCTCGGGCGTCCGGGTGGTCAAGGTGATGCTGCACGTCTCGCCCGAGACCCAGAAGGAGCGGCTGCTCGAGCGCCTGGACCGGCACGACAAGCACTGGAAGTTCAACCCCGGCGACATCGACGAGCGACAGCGGTGGACCGACTACCAGCGGGCCTACGAGATCGCCCTGGAGCGCACCAACACCGAGGTCGCGCCCTGGCACGTCGTGCCCGCGGACCGCAAGTGGTACCGCAACCTCGCGGTCGCGATGCTGCTGCGCCAGACGCTCCAGACCATGGCGCCGGCCTGGCCCCGCGTCGACCTCGACGTCGAGGAGCAACGTCGACGGCTCGAGCAGGAGGACCCGCTGCAGTGAGTGCGTTGGACCGGGTGCGCGTCACCCGCTACGTCACCCCGCTGCGCGAGGGAGGCTCGCTCCCGGGCATCGTCGAGGCCGACGACCTCGGCACCTACGTCTGCAAGTTCCGCGGCGCCGGCCAGGGGCTGCGCGTCCTCGTCGCCGAGGTCATCGCCTCCGAGCTGGCCCGACGTGTCGGGCTGCGCACCCCGCGCCTGGTCGTGCTCGACCTCGACCCCGCCATCGCGCGCTACGAGGCCGACGAGGAGGTGCAGGACCTCCTCAACGCCAGCGCGGGCGACAACCTCGGCATCGACTTCCTGCCCGGGGCCTTCGGGTACGCCGACGGGGAGGCGGGCACCCCCGAGGACGCCGCCCGGGTCCTGTGGCTCGACGCCTTCATCGCCAACGTCGACCGCTCCTGGCGCAACCCCAACCTGTTGGTCTGGCACGGTGACCTCTGGGTCATCGACCACGGCGCCTCGCTGTACTTCCACCACGCCTGGCCGGGTGGCTCGCTGACCCGCGACGGGGCGGCCCAGCGCTTCGCCGACCAACCGTGGGACCCTTCCGACCACGTTGTCGATCCCGCCGAGGTCGACCTGGGCGCCACCGATGCCGCGCTGCGCGCCGACCTCGGGCCCGAGGTGTTCGCCCAGGTCCTCGACCTGGTCCCGGACGCCTGGCTCGAGCCCGTCCCCGGCGCGGAGACGCCGGCGCGGGTGCGGGCGGCGTACGTCGACTTCCTCAGCGCGCGTCTGGCCTCGCGCGCCTGGCTCCCGGGAGGCGCGGGTGCCTGAGCTGCTGCCCTACCAGTACGTCGTCATGCGCTGCGTCCCGCGCGTGGAGCGTGAGGAGTTCGTCAACGTCGGCGTCGTGCTCTACAGCCAGGCTGCCGACCTGCTGGAGGCCGCCTGGCACGTCGACACCGACCGGGTGCGGTCGCTCTTCCCCGCCCTCGACGTCGCCCGCCTCTGCGACGCGCTGACCTTCGTCGAGGGGGTCTGCGCCGGTGACGAGCGCGGTGGATCGGCCGCGGCCCAGTCCCTCGGCCAGCGCTTCGGGTTCCTCAAGGCGCCGCGCAGCACCGTGCTGCAGCCCGGCCCGGTCCACGGCGGACTGACCGTCGACCCCCGGGCCGAGCTGGAGCACCTGCTGGAGCGCCTGGTGCGCTGAGTCCTGGTCGAGCCGGCGTATCGATACGCCGGCTCGACCAGGAAGCGCGGGTCAGACGGTGCAGGTCAGACGGGGACGAGCTCGACGGCGCCGACGGCGTAGCGGGCCAGCACGACCCGCGCGACCTCGGGGTGGGCACCCAGCGGCGCGGAGACCGCGACGGCACCGGCCTCGAGGGCCAGCTCCGCAGCGCGGTCGGGCAGGAAGCCCGGCGCGAGGAAGAGCGAGGCGACCGCGATGTGGCGGCGACCCTCGGCGCGGAAGGCACGCACGGCCTCGCCGGTGGCCGGCGGGGCGGCCGAGGCGTAGGCAGCGGTGACGGGCAGCTTGTGGTGGCTGCCCCACACCCGGGCCAGGCGCGCGACGGCCTGGTTGGCCAGCGGGTCGCTGGTGCCGGCGGCGGCCAGCACCAGGGCGTCGAGCTCGCGGACGCGGGCCGCGCGCAGCGCCTCGCGCAGCCGCTCGTCGAGCACCTGCAGGAAGCAGGTCTCCAGGCCCAGCACGTCGGTGGCCTGGATGCGCACCTGCGGGTGCCGCTCGGTGGCCTCGGCGATGGCGGCGGGCACGTCGACGGTGGCGTGGTGCGCCTCGGTGAGCAGGAGCGGGACGACGACGATCTCGTCGTGGCCGGCCTTCACCAGCCGGTCGACGACCGTCTGGAATCCGGGGCGGGAGAGCTCGAGGAAGGCCGGCTCGACCTTGAGGTCGGGACGGACGGCCCGGACCTCGTCGACGAGGGCGCGGATCGTGGCGGCCGAGCGGGGGTCACGGCTGCCGTGGGCGAGGGCCACGAGGGCGGGAGCTGCCATCGGGTGCCTCCTTCTCTGCGATCTTCACTGCTTCTGTGTGGGGGTCGAGCTCGCGGTGCGACGCTGCACTCGCGGGTGGTGCTGGCGGTCCGGGTGGACCGCCGGGACGGCTCACATGTGGATGCCGCACTCGGTCTTGTTCGTGCCGGCCCAGCGCCCGCTGCGGACGTCCTCGCCGGGGGCGACGCGTCGGGTGCAGGGTGCGCAGCCGATGGAGGGGTAGCCGTCGTAGACCAGCGGGTTGACCAGCACGCCGTTCTCGGCGATGTAGGTCTCGACCTGCTCGTCGGACCAGCGGGCGATGGGGGAGACCTTCACCTTCTGCTTCTTGGCGTCCCACCCGATGACCGGCGCGATGACGCGGTTGCGGGTCTCGGCCCGTCGCAGGCCGGTGGCCCAGGCGTCGTACCCGGACAGCGCCTGCTGCAGCGGCGCGACCTTGCGCAGCGCGCAGCAGCGGTCGGGGTCGGTGCGGAAGAGGTCCTTGCCCTCGGTCGCGTCCTGCTCGGCCACGCTCTGGACGGGCGTGATGGTGAGCAGGTTGACGTCCATCGTGGCCTCGACGGCGTCGCGGGTGCCGATGGTCTCGACGAAGTGGTAGCCGGTGTCGAGGAAGACCACGTCGATGCCGGGGACGACCTTCGCGGCCAGGTGGGCCAGGACGGCGTCACCCATCGAGGAGGTGATGCAGAACCGGTCGCCGAACGTGGCGGCCGCCCACTCGATGATGGTCTCGGCCGGGGCCAGCTCGAGCTCGGCGCCCCAGTGGGACACCAGCTCGCGCAGCTCCTCCGGCGAGCGGCCCTCGGTGTGGGTGGCGCGGTTCTCCCGCGCGGCACGTGTGGTGGCGGACGTCATGAGGCTCCTCCCGACTGCGGCGGCCGGGCCAGGTGCCCGATCAGCCGCAGGGAGAAGGCGCGCCGGCAGGCGTGGCATTCCCACGTGCCGTGCTCCGCGGCGTGGGGACGCAGGTCCTCGTCACCGCAGTAGGGGCAGTGGAAGGGCACGGCGCGCTCGGACATCAGGAACCGCCGCCCGAGGCGGCACCGTCGAGCACCTTGTCGCCCTTGAGAAGGGCCTCGTCGGCACGGTGCACCCAGTCGGCGAAGCTCTCGCCCTCGGTGCGGTCGGCCAGGAAGTTGGTGACCACGACGGTCACGTAGTCGTCGAGGCCGGCGCTGGTGACCTTGTGGGCGCGCAGCTTGCGGCCGAAGTTCGCCTTGAGGCCGGTGGCGCCGCCGAGGTGCACCTGGAAGCCCTCGACCTGCTGTCCCTCGTGCATGACGAGCTGACCCTTGAGGCCGATGTCGGCGACCTGAGTGCGCGCGCAGGCGTTGGGGCAGCCGTTGACGTTGACCGAGATCGGGGTGTCGAGGTCGGGGAACCGGCGCTCGAGCTCTGCGACGAGGTCGCGGGCGCGGTTCTTGGTGTCGACGATCGCGAGCTTGCAGAACTCGATGCCGGTGCAGGCCATCGTGTTGCGGCGCCACTGCGAGGGCCGGGCCGAGAGGCCGATCTCCTCCAGGCGGTCGAGGAGCTCGTCGACACGGGCGGGGTCGGCGCCGATGAGCACGATCTTCTGGTACGCCGTCAGGCGGGCGCCCGCGAGCCCGAACTCCTCGATCAGGCCGGCCAGGTCCAGCAGCAGCGTGCCGGACACGCGGCCCACGACGGGTGCGACGCCGACGTACTTCAGCCCGTCCTTCTGGTCGTGCACGCCGATGTGGTCGCGGAAGCCCACCGGGGACTCGGGGGAGGGGCAGGAGGCGAGCGGAGCACCGAGGTACTCCTTCTCCAGCACCTCGCGGAACTTCTCGATGCCCCAGTCGGCGACGAGGAACTTCAGCCGGGCCCGCGAGCGCAGCCGGCGGTAGCCGTAGTCGCGGAAGATCGAGGCGACGCCGGCCCACACGTCGGGGACCTGGTCCAGCGGGATCCAGACGCCCATCTTGGCGGCCAGCATCGGGTTGGTGGACAGCCCGCCGCCGACCCAGAGGTCGAAGCCGGGGCCGTGCTCGGGGTGGACGGTGCCGACGAAGGACACGTCGTTGGTCTCGGGGGAGACGTCGTGGTCGGGGTGGCCGGTCAGCGCGGTCTTGAACTTGCGGGGCAGGTTCGAGAACTGCTTGTCGCCGATGTAGCGGCGCTTGATCTCCTCCAGCGCGCTGGAGCCGTCGATGATCTCCTCGGCGGCCACGCCGGCCACGGGCGAGCCGAGGAACGGGCGGGGCGAGTCACCGCACGCCTCGATCGAGGACAGGCCGGCGGCGTCGAGCTTCTCCCAGATGGCGGGGACGTCCTCGATCCGGATCCAGTGGTACTGGATGTTCTGCCGGTCGGTGACGTCGGCGGTGTCCTGGGCGAAGTCGCGACCGATCTCACCGAGCGCGCGGACGGCGGCGGCGTCGAGCAGGGCGCCGTCGGAGCGGACCCGCAGCATGAAGTAGCGGTCGTCGAGCTCCTCCTCCTCCATCGAGCCGGTGCGGCCGCCGTCGATGCCGGGCTTGCGCTGGGTGTAGAGCCCCATCCAGCGGAACCGGCCGCGCAGGTCGGCGGGGTCGATGGAGTCGAAGCCGCGCTTGGAGTAGGTGTTGAGGATGCGGTCGCGCACGTTGAGCGCGTCGTCGTCCTTCTTGGACTGCTCGTTCTTGTTCAGCGGCTCGTTGAAGCCCAGGGCCCACTGACCCTCACCGCGCTTGGGGCGCGGGATCTCGGTGTGCTGGGGGCGGGTGCCGTGGAAGCGCAGGTCGGGCATGACTGACTCGGGTGTCCTTCGCTGAGGGCGCGGCCGGCGGGCCGCAGGAGGAGGTGGGTGCTCGGGTGCTCAGCGGGGTCGACACATCGCGCTGCGGGTGCGCCCGAGGTCCACGTGGCGGCGTACCACGAGCCAGGCGTGCGTGGCGGCGAAGGTCATGTCAAGGAGTCTCAGCCCGCGGACCCCGGTCCCGCCACCGTTCATCTCATGAAGTGAGATCACGATCCCGACATCTGGGATACCGGTGGCATGTGGTGAGCGTGGAACGGGTCCTCGGTGCGGCGCACGTCACACCGCTCGCGCGGCGCGGTCCAGCCCACCGACCTCCTGGGCCGAGCCGTAGGCTGTGCGCCATGACCGACGTCTCCCGCCTCACCAGCAGCGCCTACAGCCAGGCCCTGGAGGTCATCGCCTCCGTCGAGCCCCGCATCGCCGAGGCCACCCGTGCCGAGCTCGCCGACCAGCGCGCGTCCCTCAAGCTCATCGCGAGCGAGAACTACGCGTCCCCGGCCGTGCTGATGACGATGGGCACCTGGTTCAGCGACAAGTACGCCGAGGGCACGGTCGGTCACCGCTTCTACGCCGGCTGCCAGAACGTCGACACCGTCGAGTCCCTGGCCGCCGAGCACGCCCGCGAGCTCTTCGGCGCCGAGTACGCGTACGTGCAGCCGCACTCGGGCATCGACGCCAACCTCGTCGCCTTCTGGTCGATCCTCGCCCACCGCGTCGAGGGTCCCTGGCTGGAGAAGGCCGGGTCGAAGAACGTCAACGAGCTGACCGAGGAGGACTGGGAATCGCTGCGCCGCGAGCTGGGCAACCAGCGTCTGCTCGGCATGAGCCTGGACGCCGGCGGTCACCTCACCCACGGCTTCCGCCCCAACATCTCCGGCAAGATGTTCCACCAGCAGCAGTACGGCACGGACCCCGAGACGGGCCTGCTGGACTACGACGCGGTCGCCGCGAAGGCTCGCGAGTTCAAGCCGCTGGTCCTCGTCGCCGGCTACTCGGCGTACCCGCGCCGGGTGGACTTCGCGAAGATGCGCGAGATCGCCGACGAGGTCGGTGCCACGCTCATGGTCGACATGGCCCACTTCGCCGGCCTGGTGGCCGGCAAGGTCTTCACCGGCGACGAGGACCCGGTCCCGCACGCCCACGTCGTCACCACGACCACCCACAAGTCGCTGCGCGGCCCCCGCGGCGGCATGGTGCTGGCGACCGAGGAGTACGCCCCCTCCGTCGACCGCGGCTGCCCGATGGTGCTCGGTGGCCCGCTCTCGCACGTGATGGCCGCCAAGGCCGTCGCCTTCGCCGAGGCCCGCCAGGACGGCTTCCGCGCCTACGCCCAGCAGGTCGCCGACAACGCCCAGTCGCTCGCGCAGGGTTTCCTCTCCCGTGGTGCCGACCTGGTCACCGGCGGCACCGACAACCACCTGGTGCTGCTCGACGTCTCGAAGTTCGGCCTCACCGGTCGCCAGGCCGAGTCCGCGCTGCTCGACGCCGGCGTCGTCACCAACCGCAACTCGGTGCCGAACGACCCCAACGGCGCCTGGTACACCTCCGGCATCCGTCTCGGCACCCCGGCGCTGACCACGCGCGGCTTCGGCCACGACGAGTTCGACACCGTCGCCGACCTCATCGTCACGGTCCTGCAGAACACCGAGGCCGGCACCACCAAGGCCGGGGGGCCCTCCAAGGCCTCCTACGCCCTGGGTGACGGCGTCGCCGACAAGGTGCGGGCCGCCTCGGCCGAGATGCTCGACAAGCACCCGCTCTACCCGGGCCTCGACCTGGCCTGACCTCAGCCTGTCCAAGCGCTTCGGAGGGGCGCGGGCGCTGGCCCAGGTTCCCGAGCGCTCGAGGCCCGCGGGCTCAGACGGTGGGGGTGGTCCGAGTCACCACCGCGCCCAGGTCGCCACCGTCCAGCGCGCCGAAGACGCCCTCGGCCGACGGGCCGAGACGGGATGCGCAGAAGATGTCGGCGACCTCGGCGGGTGCGTGACGCACGAGCAGCGACCCCTGCAGCACGGCTGCCATCCGGCCGGCGAGGCGGCGGGCCTGACGCTCGAGCTGGTCGGGCTCGCCCATCAGAGCACCGATCATCGCGAGCGTGTCCTCGATGGCGCGGTCCAGGCGGGCATCGCCGCCGCGGGCCCTGCCGACCTCGGTGATCCAGGCGTCGAGCACCTCGGGCTCGCGACCCAGCGCCCGCAGCACGTCGAGGGCGTTGACGTTGCCCGAGCCCTCCCACACCGAGTTCAGCGGCGCCTCCCGGTAGAGCAGCGGCATGCCCGACTCCTCGACGTACCCGTTGCCGCCGAGGCACTCCAGGGCCTCGGCGACCATGAAGGGGGTGCGCTTGCAGACCCAGAACTTCGCCAGCGGCAGCGCGATGCGGCGCAGCGCCCGCTCGTGCTCGTCGTGCGGCGCGTCGACGGCCGCGGCCAGGCGCATCGCCAGGGCGGTGGCCGCCTCGGTCTCCACGTGCAGGTCGGCGATGACGTTCTGCATGAGCGGCTTGTCGACCAGGCGCGAGCCGAAGGCCGAGCGGTGGGTGACGTGCCAGGAGGCCTCCGAGACCGCGCGGCGCATCAGGGAGCTGGAGCCCAGGACGCAGTCGAGGCGCGTCGCGGCCACCATCTCGATGATGGTGCGCACCCCGCGGCCCTCGTCGCCCAAGCGGTGGGCGACGGTGCCGTCGAACTCCAGCTCCGAGGAGGCGTTGGAGCGGTTGCCGAGCTTGTCCTTCAGGCGCACGACGTCGAGCTGGTTGCGGGTGCCGTCGGCCAGCACCCGCGGGACGACGAAGCACGTGACGCCGCCCTCGGTCTGTGCCAGGACGAGGAAGACGTCGTTCATCGGGGCGCTGGTGAACCACTTGTGGCCGTGCAGGGTGTAGGTGCCGTCGGCGCCGGGCACCGGGACGGCGCGGGTGACGTTGGCCCGGACGTCGGATCCGCCCTGCTTCTCGGTCATGCCCATGCCGGCCAGCGCACCGACCTTGTCGGTCAGCGCACGGACCCCCGGGTCGTAGCGTCGCGACGCCAGCAACGGCGTCCAATCCTTGGCCAGGGCGTCGTCGGCCCGCAGCGCCGGCACGGCGGCGTATGTCATGGAGATGGGGCACCCGTGGCCGGGCTCGGTGTGCGACCACGCCATGAACCCGGCGGCGCGACGCACGTGGGCGTGGGCAGCGCCGTCGGCCTGCTCCTCCCACGGTGCGGCGGCCAGGCCGTGCCCGACGGCGCGCTCCATCAGCCAGTGCCAGGACGGGTGGAAGCGGACCTCGTCGACGCGGTGGCCGTAGCGGTCGTAGGGGGTGAGCTCGGGGTGGTGCTCGTTGGCGAGCATTCCGTGCTCGCGCGCCTCCGCGGAGCCGGCCTCGGCGCCGAGGTCGACCAGGGAGTCCAGCACCTCCTGGGACCCGTGCCGCAGGACGGCCTCGACGAGGGCTGCGTCGGCGGTGACGACGTTGTAGCCGGCGAGCGGCGGGGCCTGGTTGGACACGACGCGCAGGTCGGCACGAGCGGGGGTGCGGGGCTCCATGTGGCTACCGTAGTTCCATGCCCTCGGTCAGCGGTCGCGCCCTCGACGGCGACCGGGTCCGGGAGGCCTCCCGGCACGTCGCGCACCAGGTGTGGCGCCTGGTCGTGACGACCGTCGCTTCCTGCCTGCGCTACCGGGTCACGGGGCTGGCCGCCGAGGCCGCCTTCTTCGCGGTGCTGTCGGTGCCGCCGCTGGTCTTCGCCCTCGCCGGGGGCATCGGCTACGTGACCGACCAGTTCACCCCCGCGCAGGTCGAGGACGTGCGGGCCGGGGTCCTGGAGTTCTCCTCCCGCGTGCTCACCGACCGCGCGGTGAGCACGGTCATCGAGCCCACCATCGACGACGTGCTCGAGGGCGGTCGGTTCGACGTCATCTCGCTGGGGTTCGTGCTGGCGCTGTGGTCGGGCTCCCGGGCGCTCAACGTCTTCGTCGACACCATCACGGTGATGCACGGCCTGGGCGGGGAGCGCGGGATCGTCCGCACCCGCGCACTGTCCTTCGTGCTCTACGTGCTGGCGATGATCACCGGCATCGTCTCCATCCCGCTGGTGGTCGCGGGGCCGACGCTGGTGCGGCAGGTGCTGCCCAACCGCGTCGACATGCTGATGACGTTCTACTGGCCGCTGGTGGTGGTGCTGAGCATCTGCTTCCTGGCCACGCTCTACCACGTGTCCGTGCCGGTCCGCACGAACTGGTCCTTCAACCTCCCCGGCGCCACCTTCTCGCTGGTGGCCTGGGTGCTCGGCTCCTACGCCCTGCGCTGGGTGCTGACAGTCACCGCCGCGGACTCCCGCTCCATCTACGGCCCGCTCGCCGCACCCATCGCCGTCCTGCTGTGGCTCTACCTGGTGGCCATCGCCGTGCTCATCGGCGCGGCGGTCAACGCGGCCTTCGACACCGTCTTCCCGCAGGCGGCCACCACCCGTGCCCGGGCCCGTCGTACGTCGGAGCGTGCCCGTGTCCAGTAGGTTGCTGCTCCGGTGGTCGGCCCGTCGGGCCGGCGAGCGCGCGGACCGAGACGTGGTGGGGGCATGGTGAACGAGGACGACGGGGTGCCCCGGCGCGTCCCCAACCTCGTCTCGCTGCCCGAGCGCGTCCGGTCGCCGTGGTTCGAGCTGAGCCGTCGACTGCTGCTGGCGCTGGGCATCCTGGTCGGCACCGTCCTGCTGGTCTGGATCGACCGCGACGGCTACGTCGACAACGGCGACCCGGGCTCGGGGGTCAGCCTGATCGACGCCATCTACTACACGACCGTCACGTTGAGCACGACCGGCTACGGCGACATCGCCCCGGTGGAACCGCACGCGCGGCTGATCAACGCCTTCGTCATCACCCCCGCCCGCATCGCCTTCCTGGTCCTGCTGATCGGCACGACCCTGGAGGTGCTGGCCTCCCAGGGCCGTGAGATGTTCCGGGTCGCACGCTGGAGGAAGCGCATGGGCAAGCACGTCGTCGTCATCGGCTACGGCACCAAGGGCCGCAGCGCGGTCGAGACGCTGGTCAACAACGGCACCGAGCTCGAGGACGTCGTGGTCGTCGACCCGAGCCCCGTGGCGATGCAGGACGCCCACGCCGACGGACTGGCCGTCGTCACCGGTGACGCCACCCGGCGCGAGGTGCTGCGTCGCGCGGGGGTCGCCGACGCCGAGCAGGTCATCATCACCACCGACCGTGACGACTCCAACGTGCTGGCGACCCTCACGGTGCGCCAGCTCAACCCCGATGCGTGGATCGTCGCGGCGGTGCGCGAGCAGGAGAACGCGCCACTGATGCGCCAGTCGGGCGCGGACTCGGTCATCACCTCCTCCGACGCCGTCGGTCGCCTGCTGGGTCTCTCGACCGTCTCGCCGACCCTGGGGTCGGTCATGGAGGACCTGCTGACCTACGGCGACGGTCTGGAGGTCGCCGAGCGCGAGCTGCTGGTCTCCGAGGTCGGCCAGCAGCCGCAGCGGCTGCCCGACCAGGTGATCGCCGTGGTGCGCGACGAGAAGGTCTACCGCTACTTCGACCCCGTGGTGACCCAGCTGGCCCGGGGCGACCGGCTCGTCGTCGTACGGCCCGCCAAGGAGCTGCCGTGGGCGCCGCGACCCGGCACGCACGGCGAGGACCTGGCCGAGGACGCCTGACCTGCGTCGACCGAGCCTCTGCTCGAGAGCCGTGGTCGAACAGGTGTTCGAACCTGTGGCACGATGGTCCGGTGGCCGGCGGAATGGTGAAGCGGGGGAGTGGCATCCCCCTGCGTGACCGCGTGCGCACCGGCGGCGTGCCGTCGGGAGCGGCGCCCCTCGGGCCGCGCTGTCCCGCCCGGCACTGCTGGGTCGCCGACGCTGTGGACGGCGACGGGGAGAAGCGGCCGGGCCTACTTCTGGAGTGGCGTCAGCGCGACAGGCGCTGGGAGGGCCTGGTGGTGTACGCCGCACGCATCCGTCCCCACGGCTGGGGCTTCGTGCAGGAGTGGATCCCAGCCGAGCTGCTGACGCCGGTCTGACCCCGGCCCGACGTCGGTGGCGACTTATCTGTGGGACAGGTCACGCCCGCGCAGGTATTTCTATAACCTGTTCTAGTGAGCACCGGGTTCAACCTCTCGTCCGTCTTCGCCACCGTCGCCGCCGCCGTGCCCGAGCAGGAGGTGCTCGTCCACGGCGACCTGCGGCTGACCTACGCGCAGGTGCAGGCGCACGCCGACGGGTTCGCCCGCTTCCTGGCCTCCCGCGGCCTGGGCTGCCACACCGAGCGGGACGACCTAGCCGGGCACGAGTCCGGTCAGGACCACGTGGGGCTCTACCTCTACAACGGGCCGGAGTACCTCGAGGCCATGATCGCCTCCTATCGCGCTCGGGCGGTGCCGATCAACGTCAACTACCGCTACGTCGCCGAGGAGCTGGCCTACCTCCTGGTCGACGCCGGGACCCGGGCGCTGGTCTACCACTCCTGCTTCGCCGAGCAGGTCGCCGCCGTCCGCGCGCAGGTGCCGACCCTCGACGTGCTCGTCCAGGTGCCCGACGAGTCCGGTGCGGACCTGCTGCCCGGGGCAGTGTGGTGGGAGGACGCCGTCGCCACTCCCGAGGACGCGGCCGTGCTGCCGGAACCGACCGGGGACGACCTCTACGTCGTCTACACCGGCGGCACCACCGGCATGCCCAAGGGCGTGCTGTGGCGCCAGGACGACATGTACGTCACCTCGATGGGCGGGACCCCGTTCGGCACGACCGAGCCGTACTCGTCCTACGAGGCAATCGCGGAGAACGCGCGCAACGCCGCGGGTGGCATGACGCTGCTGATGGCGCTGCCGTTCATGCACGGCGCAGCCCAGTGGTCGACGTTCCACATGATCACCAGCGGCGGGAAGATCGTGCTGCCCGAGGACGTGAAGAGCTTCGACGCCGACGCCGTCCTGCGCACCGTGATCCGCGAGGGCTGCGTCTCCCTGCCCGTGGTGGGCGACGCGATGGTGCGCCCGATCATCGCGGCGCTCGAGGCCGGCGACTACGACCTGTCCGGCCTGGCGGCCGTCAACAACGGTGCGGCGCCGCTCTCGCCCGCGGTGCGGGCCCGGCTGATGGAGCTGCTGCCGCACATCCTGGTGATGGACGCGGCCGGCTCCTCGGAGACGGGCCTGCAGATGAGCTCGATGAGCCTGAAGGGCATGGAGGCCGAGGCGGCGACGTTCACCCCGGTCCCGACCACGACGGTGGTGGCCGAGGACCTCTCGCACGTCCTCTCGCCCGACGAGGCGCAGGGGGCGGGCGGCGGCTGGCTGGCTCAGCGCGGCCGGGTGCCGCTGGGCTACCTCGGCGACGCCGAGAAGACCGCGCGTACCTTCCCGATGATCGACGGCGAGCGGTTCTCGGTGCCCGGGGACCGCGCCGAGATGCTCGCCGACGGCCGGATCCGGCTGCTGGGCCGGGACGGGGTGACCATCAACTCCGGCGGGGAGAAGATCTTCGCCGAGGAGGTCGAGCGGGCCGTGGGAGCGCACCCGGCCGTGCGCGACGTCGTGGTCGTGGGGCGACCCTCCGAGCGGTGGGGGAGCGAGCCGGTCGCGATCGTGTCGCTCAGCTCCGACGTACCGGACGACGAGCTGCTCGCCACCGCCGCCGAGCACATCGCCCGTTACAAGCTGCCCAAGGACTTCCTGCGGGTCGACCACGTCGTCCGCTCGCCCAGCGGCAAGGCGGACTACCGCTGGGCCAAGGAGCAGGTCGGCGGCTGACCACCCCCCCGGCCTCGGGAGGTCATGCGTCCCGAAGGAGGGGACGTCCTGTCCGTATGACGTCCCGCCGCTCCCGCGCGCCTCGGCTCAGCCGGCCAGGACGCGGGTCAGGAAGGAGACCTGGTGGGACGAGGCGGCGTCGAACCACTGCTTGCCGGGCCACACGTCGAAGTGGTCGCAGGGGTAGTGACGCACCTCGGCGCGCGCGTTGAAGGCGGCCTTGGCGGCCGCGCGCGGGGGAGCGCTGCGGTCGAAGTCGGCGATCTGGACCAGCATCGGCACCCGCAGCTGCTTGGCGGCCTTCGCGGCGTCGCGCGAGCCCAGCTCGAGGGCCACGTCTGCGTCGACCTCGTTGACCCAGGTCGGGCCCGCGATCGAGAGGTAGTCCTCGTAGCAGCCCTCGAGGGTCAGGGCGCCGACCTCGCCGGGCCGCGCGACGACGGGCATCGTGACCGGCCGGCCACCGCGGGCCCCGCTCACCCTGCTGCGTACGCCGGAGACGGTCGAGCGCAGCATGGTGCTCGGGCGGTGGTGCCCCACGGCGTGGCGGGCGGCGGCGAGGCCGTCGACGAGCGGGGTGAGGCTGACGACCGCGGCCACGTCGTCACGTCCGGCGGCCACCTGCAGCACGTGGCCGCCGGCCAGCGAGACGCCCCAGAGCACGACGCGCGAGGCGTCGACCCCGGGGAGTCGCTGGGCGGCGGTGACCGCGGCGCGGTAGTCGTCGACCTGGTCGGCGACCCGGACCCGCTGGCGGGGAGAGCCCTGGGAGGCGCCGAAGCCGCGGTAGTCGAAGGCGACCACGTCCATCCCCGCCTCGGCCAGCGCCTCGGCGAAGGGAACCAGGCCCGAGTCCACGGTCCCGGCGAGGCCGTGCGCCATCACCACCACCGGACGCCCCGCGTCGGACTCCAGCGCGGAGCCGACCCCGGTCCAGTGCCGGGCCGCGCAGGCGGTGCCGTGGGAGTCGAAGGTGATCTCGTCGTGCTTCATCGCTGCTCCTGGGCGGGGGTCTCGGGGGTCTCGGGGGTGGGGCCGAAGAGCGTGCGCACCCAGATCGCGACGATCGTCTCGACCAGGTCGGAGCGGGGCAGGTCGCCATGGACCAGGCGCTCCAGCGCCCGGTCGTTGAGCTCGAGCAGCATGGTGGCCAGCGCGAGCGCGTCGGGGCCCTCGGTCGCCCGGCCGGCGGACCGTTCGCTGCGGACCAGGTCGGCGACCATCGCGGCGAAGGAGGTGCGGTCGGCGTCCCAGAGCTGCCGCAGGGTCGCGCTCTGGCCCCGCGCCTCCAGCGTGGCGCGGAAGAGGTGGTGGTTCTCCTCCACGGAGTCGAAGAGCGTCTCGACCATGCCGCGGACGCGCTCCTCGGGGGCGAGCACGGGGTCGGCGAGACGCTTCGTGGCGGCCAGCGCACCGACGTACACCTGCTCCATCAGGGCGGCGACCGCGAGGTGCTTGGACTCGAAGTAGAAGTAGAACGCGGAGCGGGTCAGGCCCGCGCGCCGCGAGATGTCGGCGATGTTGATCTCGTCCAGCGAGCTCTCGCGCAGCAGGGTGTCGAGGGACTCCAGCAGCGCGGCGCGCCGCTGGTCGCGGACCTTCACGACGCGGCACCCACGCGGGCGCCGGAGCGGGAGCGAGCGCGGGCCAGACCGGCGGGGATCTCCTTGGCGCGCAGGTCGTGCTCGTAGATGAAGTAGTCCAGCTGCTGGGTGTGTCGCGGACGGTCGAGCACGTGGCCCATGTACTTCTCGTGGTCGGCGTCGATGACCTCCTCCATCTCGGCGGCCGAGGGCGGCTCGTAGGCCCCGACGGCGTACGCCGCCAGCAGGCGGGCCTGCGCCTCGACGAACGGGAAGAGCGTCGGGGTGGCCTGGGCGAAGCCCATGAAGACCGTGTCGCGGCGCTCGGGGAGGAACATCCGCTTGAAGAGCCGGATGTTGTTCTCGGGGGCGGAGATCACGTCCTGGTCGAAGAACGGGAAGGTGATGTTGTAGCCGGTCGCGTAGACAATGGCGTCGAAGTCTGCGCTGGTGCCGTCCTCGAAGTGCACGGTCTCGCCGTCGAGTCGGGCGACGTTCCCCTTGGGGGTGATGTCGCCGGAGCCGAGGCGCAGCGGCAGCTCGACGCTCTGGGTGGGGTGGGCCTCGAAGAACTTGTGGTTGGGCTTGGGCAGGCCGTAGAGCTCGGGGTTGGACCCGGTCATGAACTGCATCTTCTGCACGAACCAGCGCTGCCACTTCAGCGGCAGGTGCGGGGAGGTGACGTAGTACTTGTCGGCCGGGAGGCCGTAGGTGTACTTCGGCACGATCCAGGCGCTGGAGCGGGTCGAGAGGGTGACCTCGTTCTGCAACGACCTGCTGGACAGCTCCACGGAGATGTCGGCGGCGGAGTTGCCGATGCCGACGACGAGGATGCGCTTGCCCTTGAGGTGCAACGGCGTCTCGGGGTCGATGTAGCGGTGGGAGTGGATCGACTCACCCGTGAACTCGCCGGGGAAGTCAGCCATCCGGGGGTCCCAGTGGTGGCCGTTGGCGACCACGAGCAGGTCCACCTCGTCGGTGCTCCCGTCCTGCAGGGCCAGGTGCCAGCCGCCGCCCTCGCGCGGGGTCGCCTTCTCGACGCCGTTCTGGAACGAGATGCGCTCGAGCAGGCCGAAGGCCTCGGCGTAGGAGTCGAGGTAGGCCTTGATCTGGGTGTGGTGCGGGAAGTCGGGGTAGTCCTCGGGCATCGGGAAGTCCTTGAAGGACAGCCGGTGCTTGGAGGTGTCGATGTGCAGCGACCGGTAGGCGCTGGAGTGCCCGTTGGGGTTGCCGAACGCCCAGTTGCCGCCGACCCGGTCCGAGGACTCGTAGCAGGTGTAGTCCACCCCGTAGTCGCTGAGCATCTTGCCGGCGGTCAGGCCGCTGATGCCGGCCCCGATGATCGCTGTGCGCACTGGTCCTCCTGGGGGGCAAGGCTCGGTCCCGGTCGGGCCACGCCCCTTGACGGCGTGACGTGCGGCACACTAGAACGTGTTTTGACACGCGTCAACGAATGAAGGTGGAGCCATCATGAAGACCCGGCTGAGCTGCCCGTGCGGCACGGTGATCAAGGGGACCGACGAGGACGAGCTGGTCGAGAAGACCCAGGAGCACCTCGCGGCGGAGCACCCCGGCATGAGCTACGGCCGGGACGAGATCCTCTTCATCGCCACGTGACCGGCGACGTGACCGGCGACGTGAGCGGGGGCGGCGTGGGCACGCGCCGGGCCGTCGTGGTCGGTGGCGGCTCGGGGATCGGTGCGGCCTGCGCCGTACGCCTGGCGAGCGACGGGTACGCCGTGGTCGTGGCCGACCGGGACCTTGCCGCGGCCGAGTCGGTGGCGGCCGGGCTCGCCGGCGACGGTCACGTGGCCCGTGAGGTCGAGGTGACCAACGAGACGTCGGTGGCCGCGCTGTTCGAGGGCCTGGACGTCGTCCACGCCGTCGTGAACTCCGCCGGCACCAGCACCCTCGGCCAGGTCAAGGACCTCCCGGTCGACCAGTTCCGCGCGGTCGTCGACGTGAACCTGGTCGGCGGGTTCCTGGTCCTCCAGCAGGCCGCCCGGCACCTGGTGCGCGGGGGAGCGGTGGTCAGCCTGACCTCCCTCAACGCCCGGCAGCCCGGCGGCGGCATGGGCGCCTACTGCTCGGCGAAGGCGGGCCTGGCGATGCTCACCGAGGTCGCGGCCCTCGAGCTGGGGCCCGCGGGCATCCGAGTCAACGCCGTCTCGCCCGGCCTCGTGGTCACGCCGCTCACCGCTCCCGCGATGGACATCCCTGGCGTCAAGGACGACTACGTCGCCAACACCCCGCTGGGGCGCCCGGGGACGCCGGAGGAGGTGGCCGCCGCGGTGTCGTGGCTGTGCTCGGAGGAGTCGTCCTGGATGACCGGCGAGGTCATGGACCTCAACGGCGGCGCGCACACCCAGCGCTACCCCGACCTGCTCGGGCACGTGAACCGGATGCTCGGCACGTGAAGGGCCTCTCGTGAGGGGCCCGGACTTCGCCGGCCAGCACGCGATCGTCACCGGTGGTGGCTCCGGGATCGGGGCGGCGCTGTGCCGCGCGTTCGCGGCTGCCGGAGCGAGTGTCGTCGTCGCCGACGTCGACCTCCCGGCCGCGCAGCGGGTCGCGGACTCCCTGGGCGACCGCGGGACGGCCCGACGGCTCGACGTCACCGATGCGGCCGACGTGCAGGCGTGCGTCGACGAGGTCGTGGCCGAGCACGGTCGCCTCGACCTGATGGTCAACAACGCCGGGATCACCTGGGGCTCGCGCACCGAGGAGCTCACGGTCGAGCAGTGGGACCGGATCATCGACGTCAACATCCGTGGCGTCACGCACGGCGTGGCGGCGGCGTACCCGCTGATGGTGCGCCAGCGCGGCGGCCGGATCGTCAACACCGCCTCGATGGGCGGGCTGATGCCGGCGGGCCTGATCACGAGCTACTGCATGACCAAGCACGCGGTCGTGGGCCTGAGCCTGAGCCTGCGCAGCGAGGCCGTCCACCACGGCGTCGGCGTCACCGCCGTGTGCCCCTCGGCGGTGGAGACCCCGATCCTCGACTCCGGCCAGCAAGGTGGCTTCGACGGACGCCGCTACTACCTGACCGGCCAGGGCATGTCGAAGGCCCTGGACCCCGACGAGCTGGCCGGCGCCGTGCTCCGCGGCGTCGCCCGCGACGAGGCCCTGGTGATCGCGCCGTCGCGTTCGAAGGTGACCTACGCCGTGGGGCGCCTGGCCCCCGGCTTCGCCCGTCGGATGACCGCCCGCTTCGTCGGGCAGCAGATGGAGGCCATGAGGTGAGCCCCGTGAGTCCAGGGACGGCAGTGCAGTACCCCGAGCTGGCCGGCTACGGCCTGGCCGGCCACACCGACTCCCCGCGCGACGTGGTCGCCGAGGCGCGGCTCGCCGAGGAGATCGGGCTCGGCTCGCTCTTCCTCTCCGAGCGGTTCAACGTCAAGGACGCCGGGGTCATGGCCGGTGCGGTCGCCGGCGTCACCGAGCGGCTCGGCATCGCGACCGCGGCGACCAACCACGTCACCCGGCACCCGCTGGTCACGGCCACGATGGCCACCACGGCCCACCGGATGAGCGAGGGCCGCTACGCCCTCGGGCTGGGGCGCGGGTTCGACGTGCTCTTCGAGCTGATGGGCCTGCCGCGCATCACCGGCGCCCAGATGGAGGACGCGATCGGCATCTACCGCCGGCTGTGGCGCGGCGAGTCGGTCGTGGGGCACGAGGGCCCGGCGGGCAGCTACCCCTACCTCAACCAGGACAGCAGCTTCGACGAGCGGATCCCGGTGCTGATGATGGCGATCGGCGACAGGTCGCTCGAGCTCGCGGGCCGGGTGGCCGACGGGGTCGTCCTGCACACCTTCCTCACAGACGAGGCGCTCGCCCGGATGGTGCGGGTGGTCCGCGACTCCGCCGAGCGCGCCGGTCGCGACCCGGCGTCGGTGCGGGTCTGGTCGGTGCTCGCGACCGTCGAGGACTCCATCGACGAGCAGGCGCGGCTGCGAAAGCTGGTCGGGCGGCTGGCGACGTACCTCCAGGGCTACGGCGCCGTGCTGGTCAAGGCCAACGGCTGGGACCCCGAGGTGTTCCGCCGCTTCCGGGAGGATCCCTTCGTGACCGGGTACGCCGGTGCGTTCGACGCCATCGGCACCACCGACGACCTGCAGCAGCTCGCGGACCGGCTGCTGCCCGCGGAGTGGCTGGCCGCCTCGGCGACCGGGTCCGCGCAGCAGTGCGCGGCCCGGATCCAGGACCAGCTCGACGCCGGCGCGGACTCCGTGGTGCTCCACGGCGCGACCCCGACCGAGCTGCGCCCGGTCGTCGAGGCGTGGGCGTCGCTGCGCCCGGCCGGCCTCGATGTGCTGCCCGCCAACCCGGGGTGGATGTCGTGAGCGGGGCTCCGTCGTGGGCGGTCTCGACCGCAGAGGACGTCACCCCCGACTGGCTCACCGGCCTCGTCGGGCTGCCGGTGGACTCGCTCGACGTCGCGCAGGTCGGCACGGGACAGATCGGCACCTGCTACCGGATCCGTCCCACCGGCGACCCGGGCCTGCCCCCCAGCCTGCTGCTCAAGCTGCCCGACCCGGGCTCGCGCGAGCTGCTCGCCGGTGCCTACCGGATGGAGTTGATGTTCTACGACCGGATCGCACCGACCCTGGCGTGCCGGGTGCCCTCCGTGCACGGGTCCCGCATCGAGGAGGACACCGGTCACTTCGTGCTGCTGCTCGAGGACCTCGCTCCCCTGGAGCAGGGTGACCAGGTGGCCGGTGCCAGCCCGGCCCAGGTCCGTGACGCGGCGGTCAACCTCGCAGGCCTCCACGGGCCCCGCTGGTGCGACGAGACGCTGCTGGAGCTGCCGGGCCTGACGCTCAACGACGAGGACAGCGTGGCGCTCCTGGAGGAGATGTACCCCGCCACGATGGACCTGTTCCTCGACGGCCTGGGCGACCTGGTCGACGCGGCGACCGTCGAGACGCTGCGTGGGTGCGTGTCCGGGACCCGGGACTGGCTGCTGAGCAGGCCCGGACGCTTCGGCCTCGTCCACGGCGACTACCGCCTCGACAACCTGATGTTCACCCCCGGCGGTGGCCACGGGGAGGTCGCGGCGCTCGACTGGCAGACCCTCTCGCTGGCGCTGCCCGCCAGGGACCTGGCCTACCTCGTGGCCACCTCGCTGGAGCCCGAGGTGCGACGGTCCTGCGAGGAGGCGGTCGTGACGGCGTACCACGCCAGGCTCGTGGAGCTGGGCGTCGAGGACTACGACCTCGCGACGTGCTGGGACGACTACCGCTTCGCCCAGCTGCAGGCGCCGCTGGTCGCCTCCTTCGGCTGCGCCTACGGTCAGCGCACCGAGCGGGGGATGAGGATGTTCGCCGCCATGGTGCGTCGTGCGGCTGCCGCCATCCGCGACCTGGGGACCCTGGACCTGGTCTGAGCAGCGCGAGCCCACCCGCTCACCCCTCCGGGGGTTCGGTCGCCGCAGCGGGCTTCGGAGTCCCCGAGGTGATGAGATGTCCCAGTGAATGCCCACGACGCCGGGGGACCGGCCGGCCCCGACGTCGAGCAGGTCATGTGGCAGCTGGCCGTCGACGCCGCCGGGATCGGCGCCTTCGACTGGGACCTGCGCACCGGCGAGCTGCGCTGGGACGACCGGCTGCTGGCCGTCTTCGGGATGACCCGCGAGCAGTTCGGCGGGACCATCGAGGCCTTCAACGACGCCCTGCACCCCGACGACCTCCCGCACGTGAGCGCTGCGCTCGAGCAGGCGATCGCGACCTGCGGTGAGTACGTCGCGGAGTACCGCATCGTCCCGCCGAGCGGTGAGCAGCGCTGGGTGGCCGCGCGGGGGCGGGCCATCGCGGGGGAGGACGGGGAGGCCGGGCGACTGATCGGGGCGGCGTACGACACCACCGCTTCCGTCGACGCCGAGGCCCGGGTCACCAGGACGCTGGAGTCGATGCCGACCGCGTTCGTCCACCTGGGGCGCGACTGGCGCTTCACGATGGCCAACTCCGAGGCGCTGCGGCTGCTGCAGGTGCCGCGCCACGAGCTGATCGGCTCGGTCATCTGGGAGTCGTTCCCCTCGGCGGTCGACAGCGACTTCGAGCGGCACTACCGCAAGGCCATGGAGTCAGGTGAGCCGGTCGGCTTCGACGCCTACTACCCCGAGCCGCTGGAGGCCTGGTACGAGGTGCGGGCCTGGCCCAGCCCGGACGGGCTGGGTGTCTACTTCAACGACGTCACCGCCCGACACCGCGCGCAACAGCAGATGCGGGTGATCGCCGAGCGCGACGAGCTGCTCGCCCGGGTCACCACCGAGCTCACGGGCACCTTGGACCCCAGCGAGGCGCTGCACCGCCTGGCGCGGCTGCTGGTCCCGCGGCTGGGCGCCGCCGCCGCGGCCGCGCTCGTGGACACCGCCGCGCTCGACGGTCGCTTCGTGGTCCTGCGGCAGGTCGGTGTGTGGCACGTGCAGGACGAGACCGACGTGCGGGGACGCAGCGGTGCCGGCTCGGTCCAGTTCCTGCCCCGCGAGCTGATGGCCTCGCTGGACCGCGACCGCGTCGTCACCGACGTGACCGACCCGACGCTGCGCGCCGCGCTGGTCGCCGACGCACTGCCCGACGTCACCGGCCCCGTCGTCGCTCTGCCGCTGCGCGGCCGCGAGCGGCTGGTCGGGGTGGTCGTGGTCGCGGCGCGACCGGACATGGAGTTCAGCGAGGAGGAGCTCGACACCCTGACCGCGATCGCCTCCCGGGCCGGTCTCGCCATCGACAACGCGCGGCTCTTCGCCGAGCAGCGCGACCTCGCCGAGGGCCTCCAGCGCAGCCTGCTCAGCCGTGCCCCGCACCCCGAGGGCCTCGAGGTCGCGGTCTGCTACGAGGCGGCCGCGCACACCGCGCAGGTCGGCGGCGACTGGTACGACGCCTTCGTGCTCGAGTCCGGCGACACCGTGGTGGTCGTCGGTGACGTGGTCGGGCACGACACCGAGTCCGCGGCGGCGATGGGGCAGATGCGCAGCCTGCTGCGCGGCATCGCCGTGCACTCCGAGGAGGGCCCCGCGGACCTGCTACGCGGTGTCGACAAGGTGCTGCACCGGCTGGGGTCCCAGACGACGGCGACCGCGCTGGTCGCCCGCATCTCCGCCGAGGACGACGAGACCGGGGCGCGGACCGTGCGGTGGTCGAGCGCGGGTCACCCGCCCCCGGCGGTGCGCGGCGCGGACGGGGACTGCCGCCTCCTGGAGAGCGGCGCCGACGACCTGCTGCTCGGGCTGGACCCGACCGCCGAGCGCACCGAGTCCACGGCGGTGCTCGCGCACGGGGCGCTGCTGGTGCTCTACACCGACGGCCTGGTCGAGCGTCGCGGTGAGGACCTCGACGTCGGCCTGGAGCGGTTGTGCGGGACCGCCGGATCGTTGGAGCTCGACGATCGGGTCCCGCTGTCGACGTGGAGCGACGGGCTGGTGGCCGCGATGGTGCCCGCCGACAAGCGCGACGACGACGTCGCCCTCGTGGCCGTGCGGGTGGGGGAGGAGCTGCCCCGGGCGGAGGTCGAGCCCGACCGCGCTCCGGCGCACGAGCACGCCACCGCGGTGATGCTGCCCGCCGACCCGACCAGCGTCGGTCGAGCCCGCCGGGTGGTGCGCGAGGCGATCGCCGAGCAGGGCACCGTGGTGGTCGACCGCTCCGGTGAGGTCCAGCCCGTCGACGACGAGGCGATGCTGGCCACCTCCGAGCTGGTCACCAACGCGCTCGTGCATGCCGGCACCTCCGTGCTGCTGAGGGTCACCGCCGGCCCGCGCGGCGTCCGCGTCGAGGTGCAGGACGGCAGCGCCCACAGCCCGGTGCCGCGCGCCCACTCGGTGACCTCGGCCACCGGTCGCGGGCTGCGGCTGGTCGACTCCGTCGTCGACCGGTGGGACGTGTCGCGGCACCCCGACGGCAAGACGGTGTGGTTCCAGCTCGGGGTGCCCCCGGGTCTCGAGGTCGCCCCCGACGAGCCCGCGACGGGCTCGGTCCCCGGTCGGCGCGTCGTGCTGCAGCGGGTGCCGCTGCTCATGCACTGGGCCTGGCAGGAGCACGCGGCGGCGCTGCTGCGGGAGTACCTCCTCATGGACCTGGCCGAGGACCCCGCGGCCCTGGAGACGCACGCGGCCGCCAGCGACGCGCTCGACCTGCTGCGCGAGGGGGTGCCGGCGCCTCCCTCGGCCGAGGGAGGACCGGACGCCGTGCTGTCCATCGCCGAGGACGGTCCCGAGGCAGCGGCCGAGGTGGTGCTGGAGGTGCCCGAGCACTCGGTGGCCAGCTTCGCCGCGCTGGACCGCACACTGGCAGCGGCCGTCTCCGCCGCCCGTGCCGGCCGGTTGCTGGGGCCGCCCACGCAGCCGGAGATCGAGCAGTTGGGCGAGTGGCTGTGCGGCGAGGTGGCCCGGCAGGCGGTGAACGGCGCCGAGCCGCAGCCCTGGCCCGGGACCGTCGCGCCCAGCGGCGTACGACGGGTGGTGGAGGAGGGCGTGGGCGCCGACCTGCTGGCCGACGCCGGTGCCGCGCTGCTCTCGGACGAGGAGTCGGTGCTGGTGGGCGTGACGCGGGAGGCGCTCGCGCTGCTCGGCTACGCCGACGAGCGCGACCTCCTGGGTCGCCCGGTGCTCGCGGTGGTGCCGCCGAGGTTCCACCAGGCCCACGTCGCAGGCACGACGCTGCATGCCACCAACGGCCGCGACATGCTGATGGACGTGCCGTTGCAGGTGCCGGTGGTGCACGCCGACGGTGAGGAGCGCGTCCTCGGCATCCGGGTGACCGCCCACCGCACGAGCAGCCAGGCCTACTTCCTGGCCAGGCTCAGCCCCGCTGTCGCACCTCCGGGCTGAACCGTCCGCCGAAGGCGCGCAGCGGCAGGTCGGCGCTGGTGATGATGCCGGCGCGTGCCTCGTGGACGGCGCGGATCGAGTGCAGGGCCGGCATGCCTGTGACCGTCATCCCCAGGGACGCGAAGTCCTCGGGCCTGGACAGGTCGTTGCCCGGGCCGGGGAAGACCATGTGCTTGTTGTAGATCTGCGGGTCGCCGGTGACCTGCGTGAGGTAGCACCCCTTGATGTCCCAGCTGGGGTCGGTGTGCGGCGTCATCTGCCACTCCAGGTGGGTCTCCACGCGCGGCACGTCGTCGACGACGCCGACGAACTTGATGTAGCTGCCGCCGAGCGACCCCTTCGGCAGGTGGTACCACCCGAGGTCGACGTCCTTGGTGCAGGCGCCGAGCTCGTACTCGAAGCGCACCTCGTCGAGCTCGAGCCCGAAGCAGTCGGCCATGAGGTGGACCGAATCGGCGAAGACCTCGGTGAACTTCTGCAGCATCGCGGGCAGGGCGGGGTCGTCGACGGGTCGCCCGTAGCCGACCTCGCGCCAGGTGTCGGCGGAGTGGTGGCAGGAGACGTCGACCGACTCGATGGTCGTGACGTTGGTGATGTCGGCGACGTCGGCAGTGCAGACGACGCCGAGGACCTGGTTGAGCCCGGGGTTCATGCCGGTGCCGTAGAACGTCGAGCCGCCTGCCTCGCAGGCCGCCGCGATGACCTCGCTGACCTTGCGCCCCGACGGATGCGGGTGGTTGGTGTCGCGGTGGTAGCCGGTGATCCAGTCGGCGGTGGTCACGACGTCGATGCCGGCCTCGAGCACCGTCACGTAGAGGTCCTCGTCGGGGAAGACGCCGTGGAAGGTGAGCACGTCGGGCCGCGCGGCGATGATCTCCTCGACGGTCCCGGTGGCGATGACGCCGATCGGGTCGCCACCCACGATCTCGCCGGCGTCGCGCCCGATCTTGTCCGGCGTGTAGCAGTGCAGACCGACCAGCTCGAGGTCCGGGTGGCGCTGGATGCGGCCGATCATCTCGCTACCGAGGTTGCCGGTGGCGACCTGGAAGAGGCGGATGGGCTGGCTCATGCGGAGGTCTCCTCGGTGTGCTGCTGGGCGGTGCCGGCAGGTGGGTAGAACTGCTGGGCCCAGCTGCGCAGGGCGGTGAAGCCGGGGTACTCCCCGCGCGACAGGGCGGCGGGGGAGGCGTACTTCTGGTGCGACCAGATGACCAGGTCGGCCTCGACCTGCTCGATGACGCCACGCGCGTGCTTGTCGGCGCGCTCGGAGTGGTCGGTCTCGCCAGGCACGTGCGCCTCGTCGCGGCCGATCCACACGCTGAAGCGGACGTCGCAGGTCGAGTCGTCGACCGGCGTCGTGGCCAGCACGGTGCGGTTGTCGATCATCCCCCAGGACTTGGTGACGGCCAGGCCGACGCCGCAGTTGAGGGCCTCGACGCCGGAGTCGATGTCCTCGATGGAGCCGCCGGCGTCGCGCTCGTCGAAGGTGATGGTGAAGTCGACGAAGGCGATCGGGTCCTCGAACTCCTGGCGGGTGAACTTCGGGACGATCGGGACCTGGTGGACGTACTTGAAGTGGGCGAAGTCCACGCCGTTTTCCAGGACGTACTGCGGGTGCAGCTCGAGGCCGGTGTCGAGCAGACGGGCGTGCTCGCACAGCGGGTAGTAGGCGTCGGGGCCGGCCCCGTCCACCTCGCTGGTCCCGTCGCTGGTCCCGTCGCTGGTCCCGTCGCTGGTCCCGTGGCTGGCCCCGTCGCTGGCGAAGCCGGCGAACACGTCGGGGACGTCGAAGTGCGGCGGGCGGCGGTCGACGTCGTGCCAGACGTAGATCGACTCGTTGCGCTCGACCACCGGCATCGTGTTGATCCGCTTGCCGAGGTTGGGTCGGTCCTCGTAGGGGATGCAGTGGTTGCGCCCCTGCTCGGTCCACTCCCAGCCGTGGAAGGGGCAGCGGATGCGGTCCTCCACGACGGTGCCGCCGTAGCCGAGGTGGGCCCCGAGATGCTCGCAGTAGGCGTCCATCACCGTGACCCGGCCGGAGTGGCCACGCCAGGCGACCAGGTCGCGGCCGAAGTAGCGCATCCGGTGCACCTCCCCGGCCCGGACCTCGTCGGACCAGGCGACCTGGAACCACCCGGTGGGGTTCATCGGGAGCGTGGGCTTCACGGCGGCGTCCTCGTGCTCGTCCTCGTGTGTAGAGTCAACGTTCTGCTGAACAGAACCACTGTTCTGCGCGGGTCGTCAAGGGGTGAGGAGGTCTGTGGTGACGTCGGACGCGACGGCCACGTCGGCCACGTCGGTCGCCGAGGAGCGCGCCGCCCTCTACCGCGAGCGGGTGCTGGACGCCGCCGAGAGGGAGTTCGCACGGGTCGGGTACGCCGACGCACGGATGCCCGACGTCGCCCGGGAGGCCGGGCTGTCGCTCGCCACGGTCTACAAGACCTGCGCCGGCAAGGCCGAGATCTGGGACGAGCTGCAGGGCTCGCGGATGGCCGGGCTGCTCGAGGCGGTCGCGGCGGCCACCGCCGGCCGGGTCGGCCTGGAGCGGCTGCTCGCCGGGGTCGGGTCGACAGCGTCGTACCTCATGGAGCGGCCGGACTACCTCGCGATGAGCCTGAGGGTCGGCACCGCGTGGGCCAGCGCCGAGGGTGTCGGGGTGCAGCGCACGGTGTGGTCGGACGGGCTGCGCACCATCGAGGAGGGGTACGCCGCCGCGGCGCGCGCCGGCGACGTGGCTCCGCTCCGTCCGGCCGTCGCCGCGGGCCTGGTCGTCTCCGCCCTCCAGGTGTGGCTCTCGGACTGGCTGCGCTCGGGGCAGGACCGCCCCGCCGCCGACGTCGTCACCGAGCTGGTCGACCACCTCGAGCGGTCACTGCGTCCCTGAGTCCGCGGCCGACGGCTCGACGTCCAGCAGGTCCAACAGGGCACGGCCGTCGAACAGCACATCGCGACCCCGGGTGGTCGAGCAGCGAGGAGCGCCAGCGACGAGCGGGCGTCGAGACCACGCACCTCAACGACGCGGCGTCGTGGTCCGGTGGTTGAGGAGGAGCGCGGCGCCGTCTCGAAACCCGATCCCCTACCGGAGGTCACAGTCCGGAGCAGGTGCCGCCCAGGACCTCCAGATCAGGCTGGGCGATTCGCGGCGCCGTCCGTCAGCACCGCCCGCATCGCTCGGTCGAGCCGGCGTATTGATACACCGGCTCGGCGGAAGGTCAGGGGCGGTCGGCGCGGATCGCGCAGGCGATGCACAGGGCCGCGGCCGGTCGGGCGCGCAGACGGCCAGGAGCGATCGCCTCACCGCAGGCGGTGCAGACCCCGTACGTGCCGGCGGCGACGCGGGTGAGGGCGGCGTCGACCTCGGCGATGCGCTGCAGGAGCTGGCGGGACATCGAGCTCAGCTGCGAGCGCTCGAAGGCGATCGTGGCGCCCTCGGGGTCGTGCTCGTCGTCGGCGTTGGAGTCCAGCGACGCCGCGACGGTGTCGTCGAACTCCGATGCCAACCCGGCCAGTCGTCGCTGCAGGACGCGTCGTTCCTCCCGCAGGGCGGCGTCGGGAGGGACCGAGGAAGGGCGGTCCGAGGAAGGGGAGGGCATCATCTGATGGTGCATCGAGGGCCGGTCCCGCCCCTCACCCGGGCGTGTCTTGTCTTGATCTGTTCAAGAAAAGGTGGCATGGTGCGAGCCATGACCCACCACGACCACGAGACGATGCTCCGGGACGCGCAGCTGCGCGTGACCAAGCCCCGACTCGCGGTCATGGCGGCGGTGGCCCAGCGACCCCACCTCGACACCGATGCGGTGATCAAGGCGGTCCGTGACGACCTCGGCATGGTCTCGCACCAGGCGGTGTACGACGTCCTGCGCGCGTTGACCGAGGCAGGCCTGCTCCGACGCATCCAGCCGTCGGGGTCGGTGGCCCGCTACGAGGCACGGGTCGGCGACAACCACCACCACGTGGTGTGCCGCGGTTGCGGCGTGATCGCCGACGTCGACTGTGCCACCGGAGAGGCCCCGTGCCTCACCGCGTCCGACGACCACGGCTTCTCCATCGACGAGGCCGAGGTCGTCTACTGGGGCACCTGCCCCAGCTGTGCAGCGTCCTGAACTCCGACACCTCTCGAAAGGCAGAGAATTGAGCGACAACGAGCTGCGGTGCCCCGTCGACCACGCCGGCAGCGGCGTGACCGGCGAGGGCAGTGAGAGCGAGAACCCGGGGATCCCCACTCCGGAGCCCGCGGTGGACAACCCCCGCACCAACAACGACTGGTGGCCCAACCGCCTCGACCTCTCCCCGCTGCGCCTGCACTCCTCGAAGGGTGACCCGCTCGGCGGTGAGTTCGACTACGCCGAGGCCTTCGCCGGTCTCGACGTCGACGCGCTGAAGGCCGACGTCGTCGAGGTCCTGCGCACCTCCCAGGACTGGTGGCCCGCCGACTTCGGTCACTACGGCGGCCTGATGATCCGCCTGAGCTGGCACGCTGCCGGCACCTACCGGCTCTTCGACGGCCGCGGCGGCGCCGGCCAGGGCATGCAGCGCTACGCCCCGCTCAACTCCTGGCCCGACAACGCCAACCTCGACAAGGCCCGCCGCCTGCTGTGGCCGGTCAAGAAGAAGTACGGCCAGAAGATCTCCTGGGCCGACCTGCTCGTCCTCGCCGGCAACGTCGCGCTCGAGGACATGGGCTTCGAGACCTTCGGGTTCGGCTTCGGCCGCGCCGACGTCTGGGAGCCCGAGGAGGTCGTGTGGGGCTTCGAGCAGGAGTGGCTCGGCGACGGTCGCTACACCGCCGACGGCACCATGGTCGAGGATCTGGGCGCCACCGAGATGGGCCTGATCTACGTCAACCCCGAGGGGCCGGCCGGCCAGCCCGACCCGGTCAAGGCGGCGTACTTCATCCGCGAGACCTTCGGCCGGATGGCGATGAACGACGAGGAGACCGTCGCCCTCATCGCCGGTGGCCACACGTTCGGCAAGACCCACGGTGCGGCCAACGCCGAGGACCACGTGGGCCCCGAGCCGGAGGCGGCCGACCTGGCCGAGCAGGGCTTCGGCTGGACCAGCACCTACGGCACCGGCAAGGGCAAGGACGCCATCACCTCGGGTCTCGAGGTCACCTGGACCCGCACCCCGACGCAGTGGAGCAACGACTTCTTCGAGCTGCTCTACGGCTACGAGTGGGAGCTCGTGAAGAGCCCCGGCGGCGCCTGGCAGTGGGAGGCCAAGGACGCCGAGGCGATCATCCCCGGGCCCACCCCGGACTCGCCGAAGCGCAAGCCCACCATGCTCACCACCGACCTGGCTCTGCGCATGGACCCGGAGTACGACAAGGTCTCGCGGCGCTTCCTGGAGAACCCCGACCAGTTCGCCGACGCCTTCGCGCGTGCCTGGTACAAGCTGCTGCACCGCGACATGGGCCCGGTCGACCGCTTCCTCGGTCCCTGGGTCCCCGAGGCGCAGCTGTGGCAGGACCCGGTGCCGGCCGTCGACCACCCGCTGGTCGACGAGTCCGACATCGCCTCGCTCAAGACCACCCTGCTCGACTCGGGCCTCACCGGCGCCCAGCTGGTGAAGACCGCGTGGGCCTCGGCAGCGTCGTTCCGCAAGACCGACCTGCGCGGCGGCGCCAACGGTGCCCGCATCCGCCTGGAGCCCATGAAGGACTGGGAGGTCAACGAGCCGGCCGAGCTCGCGACCGTCCTGGAGAAGCTCGAGGCGATCAAGGCCGACTTCGACGGTTCTCAGGAGAAGCAGGGGAGCGAGAAGAAGATCAGCCTGGCCGACCTCATCGTGCTCGGCGGCGTCGCGGCGATCGAGAAGGCTGCCAAGGACGGCGGCGTCGAGGTCACCGTGCCGTTCCGCCCGGGCCGCACCGACGCGTCGATCGAGCAGACCGACGTGGACTCCTTCCGGTTCCTCGAGCCCCGCGCCGACGCCTTCCGCGGCTACCTGCGCTCGGGGGAGAAGAACCGTCCCGAGGAGCTCATGGTCGACCGTGCCTACATGCTCGACCTCACCGCTCCGGAGATGACCGTGCTGCTCGGCGGCATGCGCACCCTCGGTGCGACCTTCGGCGGGTCCAAGCACGGCGTGCTCACCGAGCGGCCGGGCGTGCTCTCGACCGACTTCTTCGTCAACCTGCTCACCCCGGGCAACACGGTCAAGGCGTCGAAGGACGAGGAGAACGTCTACGAGATCGTCGACCCCAGCGGTGCCACCGCCTGGACGGCGACCGCGGCCGAGCTGATCTTCGGCTCCAACTCCGAGCTGCGGGCGTTGGCCGAGGTCTACGCCAGCGACGACGCCACGGAGAAGTTCGTCCACGACTTCGTCGCCGCGTGGGACAAGGTCATGGAGGCCGACCGGTTCGACCGCTGAGCCCGAGCCCCGTGGCTCACGCTCGGCCCTGACCGGCCCTGACTGGCCCGTCGTCGCCCCTGCTCCGCGAGGATCAGGAGGCGGCGGCGGGCCAGCGTCGTTCCACGGCCTCCCACGGGTCGGCGTGGGTGCGGCCCGTGCCGGCGTACGGCGACCGGCGCACGGCCAGCGCATGCATCGGTGGGCCCACCAGGCGCAGCAGGTAGCGCTTCCAGCCGATCTGCTCGCGGATCTCCTCGAGCAGCTGTGGCCAGCTGACCCGCTGGAAGTCCAGCGCCTCCTGGGCGCGAGCGGTGTCCATCCAGTCGGTGGCGAACCACGCCGCGTCGTCGTCGGGGTCGCCGGGCAGACCCTCGGGCACCGCTCCGTCCATGCCCAACGCCTCGGTGTAGCCCACGGCGATGTCGCGCTGCACCAGCCGGTGGCTGGCGTCCCCTCCGATCATCAGGATCTCCCCGGCCACGTCGGCGTCGACGGCCGCGGCGAAGGCACGGGCCACGTCGCGCACGTCGACGGTCTGGATGCGCCCGTCGTCGGGCAGCGAGGCGGAGAAGTAGGACGTGTCGCGGTCGTTGCCCGCGCTGCTCACGTCGGTCGTCATCACGCCGCCCAACCGGAGCACGGTCCAGGGTGTCTCGATGGCCCGCACGATCTCCTCCGCGGCCGCCTTGTGCCGGCCGTAGAGGTCGCTGGGCGCCAGCCGGGTGTCCGCGCCGAGCAGGCCCAGGCCGCGGTGCGGGTTGCGCGAGCCGTGCACGGCCACGCTCGAGGCGTGCACGAAGCGAGCCTGCGGGGCGTGGTCGACGACCGCCTCGGTGAGGTTCCGGGTGCCGCCGACGTTCACCGCCTCGGCGACCCCGGGGTTCGCGTAGCAGGCGGGTGGGATGACGGCGGCGAGGTGGACGACGGCGCGCGGGGCACTGGCTTTGACGAGACCGCGCGCCTGCTCCGGCGACGTCAGGTCCGCCCAGCGCCACGCCAGGTCGCGGTCGGCCGGCAGCGAGGCGGCGTGCTCGCGGTTGGCCTTGGACCCGAGGTCGGTGGCCACGACGGGAAGTCCGCGGGTCCGCAGGGCGGCGATCGTGGCACGGCCCACCAGCCCGCAGGCGCCGGTGACGAGGACAGGTGCTTCGGAGAGCAGGGTCACGGGGTCAGGGTAGGAGAGGTCTCGGGATGCTGGGGCGATGCCCGCGTCACACCGGGAAGATCGGCAGCGACCGGCGCGGCTCGAACTCGAACGCCGAGCCACTGCTGAATCGGGTGACGGCCACCTCGTCGGCCTCCTTGGCCGGGGCACCCACCACCAGGCGCGCGGTCCACTCCTCCTGCGTGCCCTCGACCTCGACGTCGAAGCGGTCGTCGACGGCCCGCACCGCCGCCTGCAGGGCGGTGACCTCGCCGGGCCCGCACAGCGAGATCCAGGCGCCGTCGGCGTGCGCGTCGCTCGGCAGCACGTCGAGACGGCCACCCTCCGGGTCGACCGACGCGACGACGTACGCCGCGGGGTTGAGCAGCGGGTGGAGCGCCAGCACCTGCAGGGCGCCGGCCTCGGTGGAGGGCAGGCCGAGCAGCCGGTGCAGCCGTTCGGCGGCGATCCCGGAGATCCCCACGAGCTGCTTGCGGCAGATCTCCCGCGTCTGCTCCTCGGACTCGCTGCGGGCCCGCACGGCCAGCACGAAGGAGAGGTTGAGCAGGTGCATCTGCACGCAGACCTCGTCGGCCATCCGCACCAGCGCGGAGTGGCTGAAGTCGGCGAAGTCCAGGTCCGAGAGCAGCGGACCGGTGTAGTCGCCCAGGCCCTCGTCGTCCGGGACGATCGGCGCCAGCTCCAACGAGGCGGCGCGCGTCCGCACGATCTCGAAGTACGGCGCCAGCGGCTCGACCGGCGGGTGGGACTCGTCGATCGTGACGGTCCAGGCGCAGTGGGGGTTGCGGTCCGCGGGGACCCGCGGCGGGCGGTGGATCGGTCGCACCTGGGCGCGGGCGTTCGTGGCGACCGCCGTCGCGTCGAAGGTCGGGTCCTCGATGTCGTGGCACATGGCCTTGACGTAGTCGGGGCCCATCGGCTCGACGTCCATCAGGGCGCCGCAGTGGTCGAGGCGGAACTCGCCGTGCCACGGGTCGTGGACGGTGTAGCGGAAGTCCATGAACTGCGGGGGAGCGCCGATGTCGAGCTGCAGCCCCTTGAAGATGGTGACGACGTCGCCCTGCCCCTCGACCTCGGGGGCGTAGCCGAGCGCACGCTGCATGCGGCGGGTGTAGATGGGGGAGGACCCCGCCCACTCCTCGATCGCGATGTCGGTCATCATCTGGCGCCCGAAGGACTGGATGCACCAGGCCATGCCGGAGCGGTCGATCAGCTGGCCGATGAGCAGCAGCTCGGGCAGCAGCCGGGCCAGCTCCTCGCGGCTGAGCGCGGCGTACCTGCTCGTGCCGGTGTGGCTGCCGGGTCGGTCGGTGGGGCTCATCAGCCACCTACTCCTGAGTTGATGAGGGAACCGCACATGAAGTCCCCGGGGGAGGTCTGCGACCACGAGCCGCCCTTGAGCTGGAACATCTTGACGCAGCCGGGCGTGGTCTTCGCGCCGATCGCCATCGGGGCGTGGATGCCGTTGGAGTCCCAGTCCTTGACGCCCTTGAGCGCCTGGACCAGGGCGGGCCGGGTAAGGGCACCGCCGAGCTCGGTCGCCTTCTGGACGAAGAGCCGGGCCGCGGACCAGGCGAAGAGCCCGTAGTAGTTGGGGGTCGAGCCGGGCGCGACCCGCTCGAGCCACTGCCGGTAGAGCACCATCTCGGGGATCGAGGTGTCCTCGAAGCGCTGGATCACCGAGTAGACGTAGGTGCCGTCGACGGTGCTGCCGCCCTGCTCGACGTAGTTGCGGTCGTAGACGGTCGGGTCGGTGAGGAACACCGCGTCCACGCCCTGCTGCTCCATCGCCTCCTGCAGGCGGATCGTGAACTGGAGCGGGCCGTAGTACATGACGAAGCCGATGCCCTCGGACTTCATCTGCTGCGCGTACGGCGCGTAGTTGAACTCGGCGGTGTCGATGCCCTGGACCCGGGTCACCTTGGAGCCGTTCTTCTCGAACGCCGCCGCGATGCTCTTGGCGTTGACCTCGGCGGCCGGGACGTTGACGTAGTAGATCCCGATGTTCTGGGTCGCCCGGGGCTCCTTCTTCTTCCAGTGGTCCAGGTTCGCCTTCGGGATGAGGTTGGGCGCGATGGAGTAGGCGGAGAAGCACGTCACGCAGCCCGACCGCTGGGGCGTCACGGTGAAGGCACGCAGGTCGGGGATCCCGCAGCTCTCGGCGGTGCCCGCTCCACCCTGGTCCTGGGAGGAGACGGACCCGACGGCCGCGAACGCCTCGTCGCAGGCCCGCGTGTAGGCCTGCTGGTCGCCTGCGGAGTCCGAGCGGGTGTCGAGGGCGGACAACTTCAACGAGCGTCCGCAGATGCCGTCGGGGTTGGAGGCGTTGTAGTAGGCGACGAAGGCCTTGGTCGCGTCCTGGGCGGACTGGAAGAGGCCGGGCACCGGCCCGGAGATGTCGGCGATGTTGGCGACGGTGATCTCGGAGTCGGTGATGCCGGTGGAGTTCTTGAAGCCGTCGCACGACCCGGCCTTCACGCCGCCGTCGGCCGAGGTCTTGCCGTTCCCGCTCGGGCCGCTGCCGCTGCCGCCCCCGCTGCCCCCGTCACCACCGGTCGAGCCGCTGCCGCCGGACGAGCCGCGGCGCCCACCGCGACGCCAGCCTGGCCGTTGAGCCTGGCCATCGTGTCGGGGTCGACCTGGGAGCCGCATGCGCTCAGCGCCAGGGCGGCGACGAGGGCCGCCACCCGCACGGACAGGTGGCCGGGAGGGCGCCCGAGGCGCTCGGGACGCCCGGTGGGACGGGGCCGGAGGGTGCGGGTCATGCGGACTCCGTGGGTGACGGTGGGGGACCGGGTGGTGCCTGTGACAACGAGCACAATGAGGCCGGGTCACGGCTCGTGTCAACAGTGTTGACACCCCGGGTCGTCCGGGTCCGTCGCGGTCGCCGAGGTGCGGCTACGCGTGACTCGGAGGGTCCACCAGCGCCTGGATCGCCGCGCCGTAGGTGCGCGCGAGGAGGGCGGGATCGACCGAGACCAGCACCGGGTCCTCCACCAGGGACATCTGGTCCAGCAGGCCCGCCACCTGGGCGCCGATGAGGCGGGCACGGAGCTCGGCGTCGGGGCCGGGCAGGCGGGGGGTCAGTGGTCCGACGAACATCTCCTCGAGCGCGTCGAGCAGCCGCGCCCGCACCAGCTCGGAGTCCGAGGCGCGCACCATCGCGCGGTACGCCGAGAAGCGCACGTCGCGCCCGGGCCCGATCAGCGTGGCGACCAGCCGCTCGCCGAGCTCGTCGAGGGGGCCCAGGGTGGCGCCGCCGAAGTGGCCCTGCAGGTCCATGGTGTCGAGGAAGAGCTTCTCCTTGGATCCGAAGTGCCGGATGACCAGGGCCGGGTCGACGCCGGCCTCCGCGGCCACCGCGCGCACCGAGGTGCCGGTGTAGCCGTGCTGCTCGAAGAGCTGGCCCGCGGCGCGGGCGATCGCCTCGCGCGTGGTGAGGGTGACGGTCACGCGGGGCAGTCCACAGTGTTGACCCCGTCTGGTCAAGGTGCTTGCGCTCGGCTGGAACACGTTCTAAGTTGGACACGTGTCCAGTCAGGTGTCCATGGTCGCGCGTCAGGCCGTCGACGGTCGTCGCGCGGAGACCCTCGAGAAGCTGCTCGAGGCAGGTGCCGAGGAGCTGCGCGCCGTCGGCCACGAGGCTCTGACGGTCCGCTCGGTGGCCGCGCGCGCCGGGGTGTCGCCGGCGACGGCGTACACCTACGTCGCCAGCAAGAACCACCTCTTCGCGGAGCTGTTCTGGCGCTACCTCGACTCCGGACGTCCCGAGGCCGCCGGCTCCGGGGCCCTGGAGCGGCTGCGGGCGACGACGCGGGGGATGGCCACCCAGCTCGCCGAGGCCCCCGAGCTCTCGGCCGCCGTCACCCCGGCGCTGCTCAGCTCCGACCCCGACGTGGAGCGGCTGCGGTTGCGGATCGGTGCCGAGTTCCTCCAGCGCTTCGCCGACGCGATCGGCGACGACATCCCGGCCGAGCGCCTCGACGGCGTCCTCGACGCGCTCGTCCTCGCCTTCTCCGGCGCCCTGCTGCAGGCCGGCATGGGCCTGATCACCTACACCGACCTCGGCGACCGTCTCGACTCGGTCGTCGCCGCCATCGTGGAGGGCCACCTGTGAATCCCGCCGTCAGCCCCACCGTCAGCCCCACCGCCAGCACCGCCGTCAGCCCCGGTCTCGACCTGGCCGGCTTCGACATCTACGACCACGCGGTCCAGGACGACCCACTGCCGTGGTACGCCGCGCTGCGGGAGCAGGCGCCGCTGTTCCACAACGTCGAGCACGACTACTGGGTGCTCAGCCGCCACGAGGACGTGCACTGGGCGACCCGGGAGGACGCCGGGCTGTCGAACCGGATGGGCGTGACGCTGGACGCCAGCGCCTGGAACGAGCACGCGCACCTGGTGATGAGCTTCCTGGCGATGGACCCGCCGGAGACCACCCGGCTGCGACGACTGGTGAGCCGCGCATTCACGCCCAAGCGGGTGCGGGAGCTGGCGCCCACGGTCGAGGCGCTGACCGAGCGCTACCTCGACGAGGCGCTCGCGGAGGGTGGGTCCTTCGACTGGATCTCCGAGGTCGCCGGACGCATCCCGATGGACGTCATCAGCGACATGATGGGCGTGCCCGAGGCCGACCGCGCCGAGGTGCGCCGGCTCTCGGACCTGCTGGTCCACCGGGAGGACGGCCTGCGTGACGTCCCGGCGGTCGGCATCGAGGCGTCGATGAAGCTCTTCGAGTACTACGCCGGGATGCTCGCCGACCGCCGCAGGCAGCCGTCCGACGACCTCACCAGCGCGCTGCTCAACGCCGAGGACGAGTCGGGGCGCATGACCGACGCCGAGATCACGGCGTTCCTCTTCCTCATGGTCGTGGCGGGCAACGAGACCACCACCAAGCTCCTCGGCAACTCCCTGTTCCACCTCTCCCGGCACCCCGATCAGCTCGCGGAGGTCCTCGCCGACCCCGAGGGCGGGCTGGTCGACGCCTGGGTGGAGGAGACGCTGCGCTACGACGCGTCCACCCAGTACGTCGCCCGGCTGGTTACCGAGCCGTTGACCCGGCACGGGGTGACCGCGCCCGTGGGCAGCAAGCTGCTGCTGGCGCTGGGGGCGGCCAACCACGACGAGCGGGTCTTCACCGACCCCGACCGGTTCGACGTGCACCGCAGCGCCGACGAGCTCGGCGACCACCTCAGCTTCGGCGGCGGCCGGCACTTCTGCCTGGGCGCCAACCTGGCCCGGCTGGAGGCACGGCTGGTCCTCAGGGCGCTGGTCCGTCGGGCCCGGCACCTCGAGGTCGACCACGCGGGAGCCGTGCGCTTCTACTCCGCCAACGTGCGCGGCTTCGCGCACCTCCCGATCACCGTCACCGAGCGCTGAGGAGCACCCCTGCGATGGGACGCGAGAAGTACGCCCGGCCCGACCGTCGCCCGGCGGTCGTCACCGGTGCCTCGTCCGGCATCGGCGAGGCGACCGCGCTCACCCTGGCCGCCGGTGGCTACCCCGTCGCCGTGGGAGCCCGCCGCGAGGACCGGCTCACCGCACTGGTGCAGCGCATCCGCGACGCCGGCGGCGAGGCCGTCGGCCACGTCCTCGACGTGTCCTCCACCGAGTCCGTCGAGGAGTTCGCCGCCAAGGTCACCGCCGACCTCGGCGACGTCGAGGTCGTCGTCTCCGCGGCAGCGCAGCTGGCCCCCGGCACGATCCACGAGATCGACAGCGACCGCATCGCCCGCGAGCTCGACGTCAACGTCGTCGGGACCCACCGGCTGGTCCGCGCGTTCGTCCCCGGCATGGTCGAGCGCCGCCGCGGCGACCTCGTCATCGTCTCCAGCGACGTCGCGGTGCGGGCCCGCCCCTTCATGGGCGCCTACACCGCCGGCAAGTGGGGCCTGGAGGGCCTCGCCCACGCCATGCAGATGGAGCTCGAGGGCACCGGTGTGCGCTGCTCGATCGTGCGGCCCGGTCCGACCTGGAGCGAGATGGGCATGGACTGGGACCCCGACGACGCGGCGAAGGTGCTCACCGGCTGGGGCAAGTTCGGCCATGCGCGACACAGCCACTTCCTGCAGCCCAAGCCGCACGCCGACGCCATCAAGGCCATCGTCGACGCCCCGCGCGGCGTCCACCTCAACCTCATCGAGGTCTCGCCCGAGGCCCCTGTCACGGATCCTGCGGAGGACTGACCCATGACCGTCACCCACGAGCGCCCCGACGCGATCGCCGACATCCCGGAGGTGTCCATCGCGGTCCCGGACGACAACGACTGGGGCCACCTGGCCGAGCTGCGCACCGACCCGGTCGCCCTGCTCGACCGCGTCCACGCCGAGTGCGGCGAGATCGGTCGCTTCCGGCTGGTCGACAAGGACGTCGTGATGGTCACCGGCGCCGAGGTCAACGAGCAGTTCTTCAAGGCTCCGGACTCCACGCTCGACCAGGCGGCGGCGTACCCCTTCATGACGCCGATCTTCGGGCAGGGCGTGGTCTTCGACGCCTCGCCCGAGGAGCGCCAGCAGGCGCTGAAGAACCAGGCGCTTCGCGGCGACCAGATGCGCGGTCACGCCACCACCATCGAGCACGAGATCAACCGGATGGTCGCGGAGTGGGGTGACGAGGGCGAGGTCGACCTGCTCGACTTCTTCGCCGAGCTGACGATCTACAACACCGCCGCCTGCCTGGTGGGGCTGCCGTTCCGCGAGGAGATCGACGCCCGCTTCGCCGAGGCCTACCACGGCCTGGAGCGCGGCACCGACGCGCTGGCCTACGTCGACCCCTACATGGAGGGCGTGGAGTCCTTCGAGATCCGCGACCGCTCCCGCGAGACGCTCGTCGCGCTCGTGCAGGACATCATCGACCGCCGCAAGCAGCGAGGGAAGGTGGCGCGGGAGGAGCGCGACCTCCTCGACGTCCTCATCTCGCTGGACATGAGCGCCGACTACATCACCGGCGTCTTCATCTCGATGCTCTTCGCGGGGCACCACACCTCCTCGGGCACGTCGGCCTGGACGCTCATCGAGCTGATGCGCCACCCGGACTGGATGGCGAAGGTCGTCACCGAGCTCGACGAGCTGTACGCCGATGGCTCGGAGATCTCCTTCCAGGCGCTGCGCTCGATCCCGCAACTGGAGTCGGTGATCAAGGAGACCCTGCGCCTGCACCCGCCGCTGATCATCCTGATGCGTCAGGTCCAGGAGGAGATCGAGCTCGCCGGCCACCTGATCCCGCCCGGCACGATCGTCGCCGCGTCGCCCCGCGTGTCCAACCGGCTGGCCGAGGACTTCCCCGACCCGGACGTCTTCGACCCCGGCCGCTACCTCGACGGTCGCCAGGCCGACCTGCAGAACCGCTGGACCTGGATCCCCTTCGGTGCCGGCAAGCACCGCTGCGTGGGCAACGCGTTCGCGATGATGCAGATCAAGGCGATCTTCTCGGTGCTGCTGCGCGACTTCGAGTTCGAGCTCGTCCAGCCGTCCGAGACCTACCGCGACGACTACTCCAAGATGGTCATCCAGCTCCAGCGCGCCTGCCGGGCGCGCTACCGCCGTCGCGCGAAGGCCGACGGCTGATGGGGTTCAAGGTCGTCGCGGACCGCGACATCTGCCAGGGCCACCAGATGTGCCAGGCCGAGGCGCCCGACGTCTTCGGCTTCGACGAGGACGCCGACGTGGTCGAGGTCCTGGACGAGCACCCCGAGGACTCCCTGCGCCCGCAGGTCGAGTCGGCCGTGACGTACTGCCCGGCGTTCGCGCTGAGCATCGAAGAGAACCAGGAAGAGGACTGATGAGTGACCTGACCAGGGCTGAGATGGAGGCCTTCTGGGCCGAGTGGCTCGACGTCAACCGCGAGGCCGAGCGCTCCGGCGACTGGCGCGTGATGGCCGAGATGTACGCCCAGGACGCGACGTACGGCTGGATGTACGCCCCCGACGAGCACTTCATGGCCGTCGGGCGCGACCAGATCCGCGACTGGGCGATCGGCATCGAGATGGACGGCCTGGACGGCTGGCACTACGACTACCAGTGCGCGGTCATGGACGAGCAGAAGGGCATGGTGGTCGGCTTCTGGAAGCAGAAGTCGGGCATCACCGACGACGCGACCGGCCAGGAGTACGAGATCCTCGGCATCGGTGGCTCGTGGTTCGGGATCGAGCGCCAGGGGCCGGGACCGGACGAGGGCCTGGTCAGGATCGCCTGGCAGCGCGACTGGTTCGACATGCCGTCGACGGCGCACACGTTCATGGAGATCATCAAGGCCGACAAGGCCCCCGACACCCTGCTCAAGCGGATGTCGGTCGCCGGCCACGGTGTCCCCGGGCACTACCACTACAAGGACATGCCCTCGACGGTGTGGCCGCCGCCGGTCGAGGCGGGGGAGTACATCACCGAGGCCGCGACGGAGGCCCAGGCATGAGCCGCCTGACGATCTCGTTGCCGCCGGCCCAGCAGCTGGTGGACGGCAAGCTCACCGGGGCCTCCGACGGCGCGACGTACCCGATCCTCGACCCGGCCACCGGCCAGGAGATCGGCGTGGCCCCCGACAGCACCGACGCCGACGTCGACGCCGCGATCGCCGCGGCCCGCCGCGCCTTCGACGAGTCCGCGTGGGCCACCGACCGCGACCTGCGGGTGCGCTGCCTGCGCCAGCTGCACGCGGCGCTGACCGAGGAGGCCGAGGAGTTCAAGGCGCTGACCACCGCCGAGGTCGGCATGCCCGGGTTCATGATGACGGCCGCCGGCTTCGACGTCCCGGTCGAGGGGCTGCGGTGGGTCACCGACCTGCTGGAGTCCTACGAGTTCGAGACCGACCTCGGGGAGGCGCAGCCGATGGGCATCCCCACGCGGCGCACGGTGCGGCGCGAACCGGTCGGCGTGGTCGCGGCGATCTCGCCCTGGAACGTGCCGACCCAGATCAACCTCGCCAAGATCGGCCCCGCGCTCGCGGCCGGCTGCACCGTGGTGCTCAAGCCGGCTCCGGACACCCCCTGGATCGCGGCCGAGCTCGGGCGCCTCGTCGCCGAGCGGACCGACATGCCGGCCGGCGTGCTCAACGTCGTGACGCCGCGCTCCAACGAGGTGGCCTCCCAGCTGACCTCCGACCCCCGCGTCGACATGGTCTCCTTCACCGGCTCGACGAACACCGGCCGGGCGATCATGGCCGCGGCGGCCCCGACGTTGAAGAAGGTCTTCCTCGAGCTGGGCGGCAAGTCCGCCTCGATCGTGCTGGACGACACCGACGTGGCCGCGGCAGCGGCGGGCACCGCCTTCACGGTGTGCATCCACGCCGGACAGGGGTGCGCGCTCACCACGCGGCTCGTGGTGCCGCGCGAGAAGTACGACGAGGCCGTGCAGTCCGCCGCGGACACGATGGCCGCGATCGGCACCGCCGACCCCGCGGACCCCTCGGCGATCTGCGGCCCGGTGATCTCGAAGGTTCAACGGGACCGCGTCGAGGCGTACCTCCGGCTGGCCGAGGAGGAGGGCGGGACGTTCGCCACCGGTGGCAGGGTCCAGGTCAAGGAGGGCGACCTGGCCGGCGGGTTCTGGGTCGAGCCGACCGTCATCGCGGGGCTGGACAACTCCTCGCGCCTGGCGCAGGAGGAGATCTTCGGACCCGTCCTCGTCGTCATCCCCCACGACGGCGACGACGACGCGGTCCGGATCGCCAACGACTCCGAGTTCGGTCTCTCCGGCTCGGTCACCGGTGGCGACCTCGAGCGCGCCACGGCGGTCGCGCACCGCATCCGCACCGGCACCATCGCCGTCAACGGCGGCGTGTGGTTCAGCCCCGACGCACCCTTCGGCGGCTACAAGCAGTCCGGCCTGGGCCGGGAGATGGGTGTCGCCGGCTTCGAGGAGTACCTCGAGACGAAGACCCTCGCCTTCCCCGCCTGAGACCGCCTGGGCGTGAGCCTGCGAACGCCCAGGGACGAGGTCGAAGGTTGAGGAGCGTCGGCGCTGACCGAGCTTGCGAGGGACGCGCGACGCGTCTCGAAACCCAGTCAGAACCACAGAGACAGTGAGAGAGCCAGCAATGAGATTCCAGGACAAGGTCGCCGTCGTCACCGGCGCGGCGCAGGGCATCGGCGAGGCCTACGCGAAGGCGCTGGCGGCCGAGGGGGCCGCGGTCGTCGTGGCCGACCTCAACGCGGACGCCGGCGAGCAGGTCGCCGAGCAGATCGAGGCCGACGGCGGCCGCGCGATCTTCGTGTCCACCGACGTGTCCAGCCACGAGTCGGCGGCCGCGATGGTGGAGGCGGCCGTGGCGGCGTACGGCGGCATCGACCTGCTGGTCAACAACGCCGCGATCTACGGCGACATGGCCTTCGACCTGCTGATCAGCGTCGACTGGGACTACTACAAGAAGTTCATGAGCGTGAACATGGACGGCGCGCTGGTGATGACCCGCGCGGTCTACCCCGAGATCGCCAAGCGCGGCGGTGGCGCGATCGTCAACCAGTCCTCGACCGCGGCCTACCTCTACTCCGGCTTCTACGGCCTGGCGAAGGTCGGCGTGAACGGGCTGACCCAGCAGCTGGCCCACGAGCTCGGCGGCCAGAAGATCCGCGTCAACGCGATCGCCCCGGGCCCGACCGACACCCAGGCCACGCGCACCCAGGCCGGCGACGCCGCCAAGGACATCGTGCGCAACAGCCTGGCGCTGAAGCGGATGGGCTCGGTCGACGACATGGTCGGCGCCTGCCTCTACCTGCTCTCCGACGACGCGTCCTGGGTGACCGGGCAGATCCTGGCCGTCGACGGCGGCCAGACGTTCCGACTGTGACCGGGACAGGGAGTGAGCCGGTGAGCGCGCCCGTGAAGGTCGGCTTCGTCGGTCTCGGCAACATCGGCAAGCCGATGGCGCTGCGGCTGGCGGCCGCCGACGGCATCGACCTGGGGGTCTACGACGTCGCGACCGTCCCGCTCGAAGAGCTGGCCGCCGCCGGGGCCCACGTGGCCTCGTCGGTGGCCGACCTGGCCGCCGGCGTCGACGTGCTGTGCGTGATGGTGCGCGACGACGACCAGGTCCGCGACGTGATGGGGCAGGTGCTCGGCGTGGCTGGTGACCGGCTGACGGTCGTGGTCCACTCCACCGTCGCACCCGACACCCCGCGCCAGCTGGAGATGAGTGCGTCACGGCACGGGGTGAAGGTGCTCGACGCCCCGGTCTCCGGCGGCGGTATGGGCGCAGCCGAGGGCACGCTGGCGATCCTCGTCGGCGGCTCGGACGAGGCCTTCGCCGCGGCGCGTCCGGTGCTCGACGCGATGAGCACCAAGGTCGTCCACGCCGGTGCCATCGGTGCGGGCACGAAGCTCAAGCTGGCCCGCAACCTGATGCACTTCGTCGCGTTCACCGCCGCCACGGAGGCCCAGCGCCTCGCCGAGGCGGCCGGGCTGGACCTGCGGGCGCTGGGTGACGTGGTCCGTCACACCGACGCCGTCACCGGTGGCCCCGGCGCGATCATGCACCGCGAGACCACGGCGCCGATCGCGCCCGACGACTTCTGGTTCGGCGTCTTCGAGCACGTGGTGGCGCTGGGGGAGAAGGACCTGACCTTCGCGACCGCGCTCGCCGACGAGCTTGGCGTCGACACTCCCTTGGCCAGGCTCGCCCTGGAGCGCCTCGCTCCCGGGTTGGGCATGCCCCACTCCGCACTCGTGAGCGAGGAGAACGCATGAGCAAGTTCGAGGGTCTCCCCGAGATCCGCCGCAAGGGCCTGGAGAAGATGGAGCAGGTCTACGGCTTCGAGATGTCCGACGGCGAGGGCGACTTCTTCCGCTACACCGCCGACCACCTCTTCGGTGACGTGTGGAACCGCCCCGGCCTCTCCGACCGCGACCGCCGACTGCTGCTGATCGGCCTGCTGGCCGGCAAGGGGTACGCCGACGTGCTGGGCATCCAGGTGCCGGCCGCCCTGGCCAACGACGAGCTCGACGCGCAGGCGCTGCGCGAGATCGTCATCATGGTCTGCCACTACGCCGGCTGGCCCGACGGCGCCAAGCTGAACGCGGTCGTCGAGGACGCCATCGGCAAGGCGGAGCGGGCCAAGGCGAAGGCGGCTGCCGCGGAGTGAGGACTGCCGATCTCGAGCCGATCCCGGCCGGTGACCACCGGCTCCACGGAGCGCGGGCGCCCCTCGACCTGGCCGCAGCGGGCTGGGACGAGGAGGAGTGGACCGCCTCGGGAACGGCCGCGTCCCCGAGCGGGGCCGAAGCGGCGTACGCCGTCAGGGTGCTCGTACGCCGACCCGCCGCAGCCTCCGCGAGCGGGACACTGTGCGCGGAGTGGCTCAACGTCAGCTCCGGCGCTGAGGCGGCGCCGGAGTGGACCTACCTCGCTGAGGAGCTGGTGCGCGCGGGGCATGCCTGGGCCGGTGTCTCGGCGCAGGTCGTCGGTGTCTCCGGGGGCGCCGGCTCGGTGGCCGTCGACGGGGGCGCGCCGCCGGCCGCCCCGGGGTTGGTCGGCGCGGACCCGGAGCGCTACGGCCACCTCGTCCACCCGGGTGACGCCTGGTGCCACGACATCTACGTGCAGGTCTCCCGTGCCGTGCGGGACCTGGTCTCGGCCAGCCTGGTGCTGGCGGTCGGCGAGTCGCAGTCGGCCTGCATGCTGGCGCGGCACCTGGTGTCCGTGCACGGACTGGAGTCGCCGTTCGGGGGGTACCTCGTGCACTCCCGCGCCGGGTCGATCCCACGCCGGGTGCCGGAGGCGACGCAGCACACGATGGCCGACGTGCTGGCACAGCGGCCGGGCCGGCTGCCCGACGACCTGGTGCCGACCCTGGTGGTGCAGACCGAGACCGACGTGATCGGGCGGATGCGCTCCCTCCCGGCCCGGCAGCTCGACGGGCCGATGCTGCGGACCTGGGAGGTCGCCGGCACCGCGCACGCCGACAAGTTCCAGATCGACGCCTTCGAGGACCTGCTCGGCTGTCCCACGCCGGTCAACCGGGGGCAGCAGGTCTACGTGCTCCGCGCCGGGTTGCGTGCGCTGGAGGAGTGGGCGCGTGACGGCGCCCCGCCGCCCGCGGCGCAGCCGCTGGTGGTGGAGGGGGGCAAGGGTGCTGAGTCCTACGCCGTCGACGACCTCGGCAACGTGCTCGGTGGCGTGCGCACACCGGCGGTCGACGCGGCGGTCGAGCGGCTCAGCGGGTTCGCCCCGGAGGGCGCGTCCCTGATCTGCCAGCTCTTCGGGTCGACGACGCCGCTGCCGGTCGAGTCGCTGCGGTCGCGGTGGGGGACCGCGGAGCAGTACCTCGCGGCGTACGCGCGGGCGACGGAGGCGATGATCGCGGCCGGGTTCGCCTGTCCGGAGGATCGACAGGCGATCCTGTCCGAGGCGCGGCCCGGGGCCTTGACCGGCAACCAAGACCCTTCTTGAATCGCCGGGTGAGCGCTGTGACCTACGACACCATCTTCCGCGGCGGCCTGTGGTTCGACGGCACGGGTGCCGAGCCGGCCGTGCGCGACCTCGGCATCCTCGACGGCCGCGTCGCCGCCGTGTCCGCGACCCCCCTCGAGGCAGGGCCCGACACCGAGGTGGTGGAGGCCGCCGGGCGCTGGGTGATGCCGGGCATGGTGGACATCCACACCCACTACGACGTCGAGGTCCTCGAGGGTCCGGGTCTCTCGGAGTCGCTGCGGCACGGGGTGACCACGCTGCTCCTCGGGTCGTGCTCGCTCTCGACGGTGCACGTCGACCCGGTCGATGCCGGTGACCTGTTCGGCCGGGTCGAGGCGATTCCGCGCCAGCACGTCATCGGCGCGTTGCAGCGCATCCGCGAGTCCGGCGAGGGCTGGGACGGCCCGTCGTCGTACGTCGCCGCGCTGGAGCGCCGGGCGCTCGGCCCCAACCTGGCGGCGTTCGTCGGCCACTCCGACCTGCGCACCGCGGTGATGGGGCTGGACCGGGCGACCCGCAAGCAGGTGCGGCCCAGCCGCGCCGAGCAGCGGCGGATGGAGCAGATGCTCACCGACGCGCTGGACTCCGGGTTCGTGGGGATGTCGGCCCAGCAGCTGCTCTTCGACAAGCTCGACGGCGACCTGTGCCGCTCGCGCACGTTGCCCTCGACGTACGCGAAGGGCCGCGAGATGCGACCGCTGCGCTCGATCCTGCGTCGGCGCGGTCGGGTGCTGCAGGCCGGACCCGACGCCAGCCACCCGCACACCATCGTCACCCAGGCGCTCGGGTCGATCGGTTGGGGCAAGCAGAAGCCGCTGCGCACCAGCCTGCTCTCAGCCGCCGACATCAAGGCGATCCCGTTCATCATCCACCTGATGAACCTGCTGGGCGGCGTCGTCAACCGCCTCGGCGCCGACTTCCGCTGGCAGCACCTGCCGGTGCCCTTCGAGGTCTACGCCGACGGCATCGACCTGGTGATCTTCGAGGAGTTCGGGTCCGGGGCCACCGCGCTGCACCTGCAGGAGCAGGCGGCCCGTGAGGAGCTCTTCCGCTCCGAGGACTACCGGCGCGCCTTCCGCAAGGACTACGAGTCGAAGTACGGCCCCCGCGTGTGGCACCGCGACTTCTTCGACGCCGAGATCGTCGCGTGCCCCGACGCCTCGGTGATCGGCAAGTCCTTCGGGCAGGTCGGCCTGGAGCGCGGGGGGCTGCACCCCGTCGACGCGTTCCTCGACCTGGTGATCGAGCACGGCACGGCGATGCGCTGGCGCACCACGATCTCCAACCACCGCCCGCGGATCCTGCAGAAGATAGCCCAGAGCCCGCACGTGCAGATGGGCTTCTCCGACGCCGGCGCGCACCTGCGCAACATGGCGTTCTACAACTTCGGTCTCCGGCTGCTCAAGCACGTCCGGGACGCCGAGCGCGCCGGTCGTCCGTTCCTCACCGTCGCCCAGGCCGTGCACCGGGTCACCGGCGAGCTGGCCGAGTTCTACGACATCGACGCCGGGCACCTGCGCGTCGGTGACCGCGCCGACGTGCTCGTCGTCGACCCCGAGCGGCTCGACGCCTCTCTGGAGAAGTACGCCGAGGAGCCGGTCGCCCAGTACGGCGGGCTGTCACGGATGGTCAACCGCAACGACGCCACCGTGCCGTTGGTGATGGTGGCCGGTCAGGTCGTCGTCCGCGACGGCGTACCGACCTCGCTGGTCGGGACTCAGCGGACCGGGTCGTTCCTCCGGGCCGGGCAGCGCTCGAGCATCCCGGCGAGAGCGGAGGCCTCGGGGTCGTCCACGGCCAGCGACCAGGCGTCCTTGACCGCGACCCAGGTCAGCGCGTAGTCGCACTGGAGCTCCTGCTTCGGGAGCCAGGCGGCGGGGTCGTCGTCGCCCTTGGACTGGTTGACCGCGCCGTCGGAGGCGACCAGCACGCCCAGGTCGTTGGCGTAGCGCTCGCGTCGGGCGTCGCTCCACCCGCTCGCCCCTGAGCGCCAGGCCTCCGCCAGCGGCACGACGTGGTCGATCTGCACGGCCTGGGCCTGCGCCGGGTCCTTCATGTCGGTCATGACCAGGCGGGCCCCGGTGTAGGGGTCGACCCAGGTGCCGGCCAGCACGTCGTGGTTGCACGCACCCTGCGGTGCGGTCTCGACGGTGCCGGGCTCGGCGTCGCGCAGCAGCACGTCGTCGCGCTGGTTGCAGCCGTTGCCGTCCACGTCGGCCCATGCCTCGCCGAAGGCGTCGCGGTCGTAGTCGGGGCCGTCGGGCCATCGCTCCACCCGCGGCAACCGCTCCAGCGCCGCCAGCGCCTCGGTGGGGGAGAGCTGCACGACCTCGGGTGCGCCTGGTGCCGGGGTGCCGCCGAGACCGGGTCCGCTGCCGGTCCACGAGTTGATGCCGGCGACGGCCACCACGACGAGCACCGCGACGACGACGATCCCCGGCAGCCTCTTCACGCCCCGAAGGCTCCCACGCACCACCGACACCGGAGCCCGCCGCCCGGGACGTCATGCACCCCGCAGCAGTGGACGTCCCGTCCGTATGACGTCCCACGGCGCCGGCCGCAGATGGTCCGGGAACGACTCAGGCCCCGGTCGGGGGGACCGGGGCCTGGATGCTGGTGGGCGATACTGGGTTTGAACCAGTCTTTTCGCTCGGTGGTCGGTACTGGACTGACCTGCTGAAACACGCCTCTGACCTGCGTTGTTGCGACACAGTATCGCGGCATCCACCGGAACTCAACGGAATCGAATAGGGTGTGTTTTGTCCACGTTGAGTCCACGAACGGATCCCTCATGCCCCGTCCGAAGACCGGTAGGCCGTCCTCCGGCACCGTCGAGAAGCTGCCCTCAGGGCGCTACCGGGTCCGCTTCACCGGCCCCGACGGTGCGCGCCACAAGGCCCCGGTGACGTTCGAGGACGTGAAGGCCGCGCGGCTCTGGCTCGACCGTGAGATGAAGTCGATCGAGAACGACCCCGAGGGTTGGCAGTCGCCCGAGCAGCGGCAGGCCGGACGGAAGGTCCAGGCGCTCACGTTCGGTGAGTACGCCGAGCAGTGGCTGGCCGGTCGCAAGGTCCGAGGTCGCCCGCTGGCCGATCGCACCCGCGATCACTACCGGGACCTGCTTGACCGTCACATCCTGCCGGCGTTCGGCGAGCGAGCCTTGACCTCGATCACGCACGAGCACGTCGACCACTGGTACGAGCGCACGCTGATCGAGCGGCCGACCATGCGGGCCCATGCCTACTCGCTCCTGCGGACCATCCTCGGCACCGCCGTCGACCGCGGGCTGCTCAAGACCGCCAACCCCGCGAAGGTGCGCGGCGCCGGCAACGTCGAGCGATCGCACCGCCCGCGCCCCGCGACCCTGGCCCAGCTCGAGACCATCGCCGCCGAGATGCCCGAGCGGCGTCGGCTGATGATCCTGCTGGCCGCGTGGTGTGCCCTCCGGTTCGGCGAGCTGGCCGAGCTGCGCCGTGGCGACGTCGACACCAAGGCCGGGGTGATCCGGGTACGCCGGGGGGTCGTGCGCGTCAAGGCCACCGAGGAGGACGGGACCACGAGGATGGTCAGGAAGGTGAAGGCCCCGAAGTCGGCGGCCGGTGTCCGTGACGTGGCGATCCCGCCCCACCTCCTGCCCGCCGTGCGCGCGCACCTCCTCGAGCACGCCGCCCCCGGGAAGGACGGACTGCTGTTCCCCGGCCGCATCGAGCACGACGCCGACGGCAAGGTGGTGGCCGTCCATCACCTGTCCTCGACCGCGTTCTACGGCCGCGAGGCGATCCTGACCAAGGACGGTGCGGTGAAGCGGAAGGGGACCGGCTACTACGAGGCCAGGCGGGTCGCAGGCCGCACCGACCTGAAGTTCCACGACCTCCGGCACACCGGGGCCACGCTCGCCGCGCAGACCGGTGCGACGCTGGCCGAACTGATGAACCGGCTAGGGCACTCCACGCCCGGGGCCGCGATGCGCTACCAGCACGCGGCGGCCGAGCGGGACGCCGAGATCGCGCGGCGTCTCTCTGCAATGGTCGAGGTGGCGGGCGAGTGACCCGCGACGACGTTCCCACGGAGGAGTTGGGGCACGACGGTCGCGTCGATCGTCGGCGCCGGAACCCTCAGGGACGCGATGCATTCGGCGCAACGGCGGCCCCCGCCACTGCGGTCGAGCTTCGGTGTGGAGCGCTGACGGGACGCAGCAAGGTCTGCGCCCGCGAGTTGGGCAAGGTCTGGAACGACGACGGCGAGACCACCATCAGCCTGGCGCTGCTCGGACACACTGGTCAGTGGCCGCTAGGCGAGGTGGTGCGCCAGGACGACCGCACTGTGGGAGTCCATTGTCCTCAGCACGGAGCCGCAAGGGTTCATGAGCGGGTGCTCGTCGCCGCTGCGGGATCGACGCGCCGTTTCCTGCGCTTAGACGTGACTGCCGGTCTGATCGGGCTACCCTCGTAGTAGCCAGGCGCGCAGCGCCGGTCAGCCCAGGCGGACACCGCCCCTTCCCGGTAGGGCCCGGACCAACTTCGCATCCCCGAAGAGGTCCACATGACAACCGGAAGGCCCTGGCTCAGCCAGCAGGACGCTGCTGCATATCTCGGCGTCACCGATCGCACCATCAGGAACTACATCGCCCGCGGGCTCCTGCCCGCGCATCGCATCCGCGGCTCGAGGTCCATCAGAATCGCTCGCGCCGACCTCGAGGCGCTTCTACGTCCCATCCCGGCCGGAGGTGGCCCGGATGCTGCCTGAGTACGACGACAGAGCCCGCCCGGTGACCACTCCGGACGGGCTCACGATGTCGACCATCACCGACGACGCACTCAGTCTTCCACGTTCGACCGACACTCCTCTCGTCGCGCGCTGCGGTGCTTGCGGGCACGCGATCTGGGCGCCCGAGAGTGTCGGGGTCGGCCTAGGCAGGAGGTGCCGCCGCGGCCGCTCACGCGCCGTTCGTGAGACACGGGTGGCGGCATGACGTTCACCAAGGTCGCCGACGACTTCAACGATCGCCCAGACCTGCTCCTGTGCTCGAGATCGGCCCGGTTGTTGCACATCGAGGCCCTGGTCTACTGCAACCGCCACCTGACCGACGGCCGGCTCCCGGCCGCGGTGCTCGGCCGGATCTCTGACGCCGACGACCCCGTCGCCGACGCGCAAGAGCTCGAGGCCGCAGGCGTCTGGGAGCGGGTCGACGACCGATCGTGGTCGATCGACTGGCGCGACCAGGAGCCGAGCGAGGACGTGCGGATCCGCAGGGACAACAGCGCCCAGCGGTCACGCCGCTACCGCCGTCACGTCGCCGGCAACCACGACCTGTGCGACCCGAAGCGATGCAGGGAAGCAGCAGCCGTCACGCGTGACGAACAGCGTGTCGTACACAGTGACGCAACGCGTCGCGACACGGTGTACGACACGCCCTCCCTCCCTTCCCGGCCCCCCAGGCCGAGGAAGGGAGTAGGTGGCGGTGGCGAGCGGCCCGAGGGGCGCTGCCCACACCTCTACCCGCTCGACGACGACGGGGACACCGGGTGCCCGAAGTGCACCGCCGCCTCCTACGCGAGGGCGGCTCAATGAGCTGGTGGCCGGTGGACTCCGACGACGCACGTGAGTACGCCGAGCGCGACCAGACCGCGCACCGCCCTGACTGCGAAGGCGGATGGCTGCCCGATCACCCGGACGGCCGCCCGCGTCCTTGCCTCGAATGCCGCCCGCACCTGGCCGCCGCTGATGACGGCCACGTCACGCACCGCGCCACCCTCACCAGCCGCCAGCGAGAGGACCAGCACCAGTGACCACCGCGCCCCTGCCCGGCCGCCCCTGCTGCCCGCACTGCGCGCACGGACACCCAGGAGGCGGCAGGTGACAGCCGAAGTCGTCGACCGGCTCGCGGTCATCCTCGACGGAGGGAACATCATCCTCACGCCCAGTGCCTGCGCCCTTCTCGCGCGGTGCCTCGATCGGCTCGAGTCCCACGAGCGGCGCACCGTCGGCGCACGTCTGGGGCGCACCACCTCACTGCTTCGCACCACCTTGCGAGACGCCGGCCGCGCTGCCATGTCCGACCCGGGACCAGCGGACGTCCGCGACCGCCAAGACGCCCCATGGTCGAAACCACATGACCACGCAGGAACCGACGAGGTGCTCGTGAACACCAAGACCGCCGCCGAACGGCTCGGCGTCTCCGAGAGGCACGTCAGGCGTCTCATCGCCGACGACCAGCTCGGCCGGCCGCTGAGGGCCGGCACGGTCCTGTTCGTGACCGCGTCCGCCGTCGACGACCTGCGCATCACACGCCAGCTCAGGAAGTAGGACCCCTCATGCCCAGCACCAGCCCCGGGAACCCCACCCTCAACGGTCAGCAGGTCACCCTGCACCACCTCATGAACGCGCCGCTGGTCATCCAGCGGCGTCTGAACGAGCTCGTCCACCGGCGCATGGTGGGCGGCCGGCTCCTCACCGGCCGCGTCGACGCCACCGGCTCCGGCTCGGCAATCTTCCAGGCCTCTCAGCCGATCTTCGCCAACGACAACGCCCAGCGCCTCACCGAGCTCTCCGAGTACCCGCTCACCGACGACAGCGAGGCCGCCCCCTCCATCGTGTCCACCGACAAGTGGGGTCTGGCCGGCATCATCTCCGACGAGGCCATCGCACGGAACCGCCTCGACGCCTTCAACCAGAAGATGTCGCGACTGGCCAACACCGTCGTCTGGGGCTTCGACAGCATCGCCCTCTCAGCGATCGCCACGACCGTCCTCGAGTCCACCGACGCCGCCGCCGTCTGGGGGACCGCCAGCGCCGACCCCCTGCTCGACGTCATGCTCGCCAAGGCCGCCATCGACGAAGAGGACGCCGGCTACGAGGCAGACACCATCGTCGCCACCCCCACGAAGTGGGCCCAGCTCGTCGCCGCGACCAAGGTCCTGGAGGCATCGCCCCGCGAGGCCGCCGACTCCAACGTCCTGTCCGGCAACATGATCCGCTTCGCCGGCCTGAACATCCTCAAGACCAACCATCTCCCCGGCGGCAAGGAGGTCATGGTCCTGGACTCCCAGGCCCTCGGCTCGGTCGTCTGGGAGGACCGCGGGGGTCGCGGCGGCCCGGCTGGATGGATGGGTGACCCGTCGTCCGTCGCCGGCTGCGAGACGCGCGTCTTCCGCCCTGAGGGCATCGACGGGTACCGCATCGAGGTCCGTAAGGTCCAGGTGCCGTGGGTCCAGGAGCCCAGCGCCGCCCGCTTCATCGACGGCGTCTCCGCGTGACGATCCCGACGCCGTCCGACCCAGAGCCCGAGGAGCAGCTCGGCCCCCGTTACCCCACGGCGCCGACAAGCCGGACGAGGTACGGGCAGCTGCGCCAGGGCCCTGACGGCACCGCGGAGCTCATCGTGCTCGACGCGGACGGGGTCACGCAGAAGCGGATGGTGCCCACCCCTGACGGCAACGGATGGATGCCAGCACCCACCACCCCATGAGCTCGACGACGACGCACTGGGATCGGCCCGGGCGGCACTTCCGTGTCGGTGGAGTCTTGGTCGCCAACCAGTGCGCCGTCGTCGATCGCCCCTGTGGCCGGCGAGCGGGCGGACGACCCTCGCCGGCCACAGGCCACTAGGAATCCGGACCCGCGCGGGTCGCGGGGGGCAAAAAATTCAGCGCGTCAACAGCGCGGAGGGCAAGCCCGCCGCGTCTCTCCCCCCGACCGTTCGATGTCACGCTAAGGAAGCAGGCAGGTCATGGCTGACGAGGAGATCGGCCTTCGGGCCACACTGAAGGACCGCCGCGAGACCCTCGCCGGGCTCGAGCAGATCGAGCGCGGCGTCGGTGACGTCGGCCGCGAGGCCGAGATCGCCGGCAGGCGGGCGGGGTCCGGAGCTCGCGGGTTCGAGCGCGCCGGCCGTGCCGGGCGGGTCATGGTCCGCGGTCTCGCCGTCGGTGCCGCGGCCCTCACCGGCGCGTCCTACGTGGCCTTCCGGTTCTCCCAGGACGCCGTCAGCAAGGCGTCGGACCTCTCGGAGACCATCAACAAGTCGAACGTGATCTTCGGCCGCAACGCTGCCGCGATGCGGAAGTGGGCCCGCTCCGCCGACACCGACCTCGGCCTCGCGAAGAACGCTGCGCTCGGCACCGCCGCGACCTTCGGCGACATGTTCTCTCAGATCGGGTTCACCTCCGACGCCTCCGCGCGCATGTCCCGCGACGTGGTGCAGATGGCCGCCGACTTCGGGTCCTTCAACAACCTCGAGACCGAGGACGTCCTCGACAGGATCTCTGCGTCCTTCCGGGGCGAGTTCGACTCCCTGCAGGCCATCATCCCGAACATCAACGCCGCCCGCGTCCAGCAGGAGGCGCTGAACCGGACCGGCAAGGAGAGCGTCGACCAGCTCACCGCCCAGGACAAGGCGCTCGCCACCCTCGCGATCCTCCACAAGGACGGCGCCCGCGCCATGGGCGACTTCGAGCGCACCAGCGACGGCCTCGCGAACACCCAGAAGATCGTCAACGCCCAGTACGAGAACGCCACCGCCAAGCTCGGCCGCGAACTCCTCCCGCTGCAGCTGGAGTTCACCCGGTGGCTCTCCCGCGAGGGCATCCCCACCCTCGACCGGTTCGCCACCTGGTTCCGCGACGAGGGCGTGCCGGCCATCGGCGACTTCGCCGACGACATGCGCCCGCTCGCAGAGGAAGTCATCCCTGCCGCCGGGTCGGCGCTCGGCACCGTCCGTGACGCCCTCAAGGACGCTGCGCCCTACGCGAAGGACCTCGTCGGGTTCTTCAACGACATGCCCGACTGGGCCAAGAAGGGCGCCGTCCTCGGCGGCGCCGGGCTGCTGCTCGGCCGCAAGCTCCGCAGCGGCAACCCCTCAGGCGGCCTGACCGGCATCGTGTCCAAGGCCTCACCAGTGCCCGTGTACGTCGTCAACGGCCTCCCCGGCGTCGACGGCACCCGAAGCCCCAAGACCAAGGGCCCGAAGGCCGTCCCGCTCATCTCCGGGCCCGCCGCCGTCCTCACCGGCGCCACCATCGTCTCCGCCATCGGCACCACTGGCGTCATGAAACTGTTCGACCGCTGGGCGCCCGAGTCCCCGCTGCGAGGCAGCCCGTCACTGGGCGGCAACGCCACCCCGCCCGGCACGACGCTCGACGACATCACCAGCAGCGACCCCCTCGGCCTGAACCGCATCTTCGGCGGCGACGACGAAGACACCCCCCGCAACCCCTGGGGCGTGCAGAAGGCCATTCAGACGCTGTCCGGCACCATCCGCGACCTGATCGACGACGCCGACGGCGGCCGCAACGCCTCCGAGCAGCTGTTCCGCGAGCTCACCGGCCTCGACCGCCAGTTCACCCCCGAGATCCGGCTCGAGGGCACCGAGACCGCCAGCCGGCAACTCACCCGGCTACAGCGCGAAGCCAACAGCATCCTGACGACCGTCAGCGGCCTCGTCGGGTTCGGCAACCCCGTCTCACCCAACCGCACCCCCCGCCGAGCCCACGGCGGCCGCGTCCGCGCCGGACAGACCGTCCTGGTCGGCGAACACCGCGCCGAGCTGTTCAAGCCCGAGGTCAACGGCACCATCCTCCCGCGCGTCCCCGACCCCGAGACCCTCGACGACGACCTCGGCGTACAGCCACCCACCCCCATCCAGCTCCGCATCGACATCGACGGCCAGCAGATCAAGGACGTCGTGGTCCGACGCATCAGCACCGAGATGGCCCGCCAGTGACCACCACCCGCGGACTCCGCCTCGCCCACAGCGTCATCGACCTCATCCACGCCCTCGACCTCGCCCAGACCCTCGACACCCCCGAAGCCCAACGCGCCGTCGCCACCGCAGCACAAGGTCTCGTCGACGCCGGCCTCTTCGATGTCGTCATCAGCGACAACGGCCGCCACGGCCTCGAGCTCCGACCCTTCCTCGAAGCCGTCGCGCTCCCCGCCCTCGTCCTCACCCGACGTCTCGGCGCCGCCACCGGCCACCCCCTCGACGAGGTCCTCGCCGACCTACGCCACGCACTCGAGACCACACGCCACAGCGCCGACTAGCTCCCCAAGGACGCCAGCACGGTCCCGACCGCGGTCATCAGCAGTCCGAGCATCTCCCACAAGACCCGCCGCTGCGTCCGATCCCGCCGCGCACGAGCCGAAGCCGCCTGCACGCGCAGCGAGTCCGCCAGACCTTCCAAGGCCAGGCGATGCAGACGCTGCTGCTCCTCCCATGACTCCGCGGCGAACTCTTCACGCTGACGCAAGTAGTCCGTGACGTACTCCGCCAACTCGAGGGTGTCCGGGTCGGCACCGCCGTGCGCCGGGCGCCCCCAGGTGCCGTGCTCGTACTGGAACCGGTCCTGCTGCACCCTCGTGCGCGACCGCCACTTGAACGACTTCAAGTCCCGACGCCACGGGTTCTCCCGACGCTGCAGGTCGCGAGGCACCCGGAACGACTCCGCCTCCTCCGGCTCATCGCGCCACTCCTGCAACAGCGCCCACGCCGCCAACACCACACCGAGCAGAGACAGGACCACGCCACCGAGAGCCACGGCCCGAACCTTCCACACCGACGGGCCGCTGTCGCCCCAGAACATCCACAGGGGGTGGTCCTGGCAGGGGTCGGTGGGGGTGAGGTCAGGCCGCAGACCGGGGCAGATGTCTGGTGAGCCCTCGAAGAGCCACGCCTCGCCAGTTCCCTTGGTCGCGCCACTCGCCGAGCAGGTCGAGGTCGTCGACGTAGTCCTCGAGTCGCTCGAGGCAGTCGAGCAGCTCGAGCGGCGGTGTGTCGAGGCTGACCCGCACCTCGACGCCACGCGCATCGGCGTACTGCACGACCTCGACCGGGGCGCCCGCGACCTTGAGTTCATCGTGCTGCACCTGGCGCACGGTGAAGCCGGCGCTCTCGAAGCCCGCCAGACGGCGCCCGACTCGTCGTCTGTCCCGGTCAACGCGGCGGTCCTGTTCCTCCGCGTGGTCGCGGTGCTGGTCCTCGCGGATGTAGGCGTGCGCCGTCCTGACGTTGCAGGTGGAGCACTTCAGGTCGAGCAGGCATCGCCACCCAGGCTGATGCTCGGTGTAGATGCCCGAGGCCTGCAGGTCGAAGAGGCGGCTCCGCACCCACTCTGCGTCTGTCTCCCAAGGCGCGTAGCGCTTGGCCGGGCCGTTGTATCGCGCGGAGACCGTGCGGACCGTGCCGCATTCGCAGCACAACGCGGTAAGCCGCTCGGGCGCCTGCTGGTCGGTCACAGCCGGATCACCGCCGACCTGTCGGAGAGGTCCAAGCATGTCGGACAGTGGTCTCTGCGTGGAACGACGACCGCGGGACCCACAGGTCCTGCACTGACTCGGACTATGACACCGCAGATTGCTCGGACTTCCCCGCCTCCGGAAGCCTTCACGCGGGCGTACCCCTCGTCAGTCCAGAACAGGTGACGACGGCGGCGTCGGTACTCCCACGACGGGGCGGCCGCCACGGACAGGTTTGGGGCAGAGGCGCACTGGTCGGTGGTCATGCCTCGACCCGCACCGGCTTGGTGACCTGCTGTGCCCTTCGCAGGGTGTCGGCCGCGCGAACCAGCGCCAGGCCGAGCTCGTGCGCGGCGGCCTCGTCGAGCAGGTCCCCGGCCACCATGACACCGGGTCGTGCGTCGGCGTCGTCGGGCTGGAACAGGCGCACGGGGAGCGCACCCCACATCGAGCCGAGGTCACGGCCTGAGTGCGGGCGAGGGCCGTCGTGGTGGCGCGATGTGCACCAGACTGGGCACGGAGTGATCGTCGTCGTGGACATGAGTGGCGGTTCCTCTCGAATCGAGTAGGGGCCGTCCCGTTCTGTCCACATCCGTTCCACGGACGAGAAGCAGATCGGCCCCTGACTTGCGTTTTCGCAGGTCAGGGGCCGAATCGGTCTGGTGGGCGATACTGGGTTTGAACCAGTGACCTCTTCCGTGTCAAGGAAGCGCGCTACCGCTGCGCCAATCGCCCGGGTCTTGAGTTGTGGTGGGTCTGGAGGTGGGTACGGGATTTGAACCCGTGTACACGGATTTGCAGTCCGTTGCCTCGCCTCTCGGCCAACCCACCGTGGAGGCCAAACACTGGAGAGACCTCTCCGAGCGGACGACGAGGCTCGAACTCGCGACCTCAACCTTGGCAAGGTTGCGCTCTACCAACTGAGCTACGTCCGCTTGTTCCTCCGGGGCTTCCCGGCGAACGACAGGAACAGTAGCCCATGCCCCAGACCGCGCCAAATCCAGGTGTCCTCGGCGTTTCGTGGGTGCGAACGGAGTCCCCGGAGCAGCACCCGGAGGAGTGTCTGCGGCCCTGTCCGGCGAGCCCTACAGTGACGCCCATGCACGCCTGGGTGGACGGTTCCCTGCTCCCCGACCCGCACGCGAGGGCCGTCCGGGTCACCGACCACGGGCTGACGGTCGGTGACGGGGTCTTCGAGACGCTGAAGGTCGTGGACGGTCGTCCGTTCGCGCTCGGCCCGCACCTGGACCGGCTCGAGCGCAGCGCGACCGGCCTCGGGCTGGACGCGCCGGACCGGGACGCGGTCCTCGCCGGCGTACGCGCGGTGCTCGACGCGGCCCACCTGCCGCTGGGTCGGCTGCGCATCACTGTCACCGGGGGGCCGGCGCCCATGGGGAGCGGTCGCGGGGACGAGGGGCAGACGATCACCGTCGTCGCTGACGAGATGCCGCCGACCGCGCCCAGCGCGGCGATCGTCACCGTCCCCTGGCCGCGCAACGAGCGTGGCGCCACGGCGGGCCTGAAGACCACGTCGTACGCCGAGAACGTCATCGCCCTGGCGCACGCCAAGTCCCAGGGGGCCGACGAGGCCGTCTTCGCCAACACCGTGGGCGACCTGTGCGAGGGCACCGGGTCCAACATCTTCTACGTCGTCGACGGCGAGCTCCGCACCCCGACCCTGGCCAGCGGCTGCCTGGCCGGAGTCACGCGGGCGCTGGTGCTGCAGTGGTGCGGTGGCCTCGAGGTCGATGCCCCGCTGGGGCAGGTGGCCACACGGGCCGACGAGGTGTTCCTCGTCTCCACCACGCGCGACGTCCAACCGGTGCTGCGCTGGGACGGCCGCACCTGGGCGGAGCCCGGCCCGATCACGCGCGCGGCCGCGGCGACGTGGGCCGAGCGCGAGCCCGAGGGGTACTCCCTCTGACCCGTCTTCCGGTCGGATCAGCCGCGCGGCTGCAGCAGGTCCTCGACCAGCGCGTCGAGGTCCAGGTGGGCGGACTCGGTGCCCCAGGGCACCAGTGAGAGCGAGCGCCCCAGGAAGTCGTCGAGGTCGGCCATCTCCAAGCGGAGGACGAGCCGGCCGGACGGCGCCTGCAGCCGGATGACCACAGCCTCCTCGAGCGTGGCCGTGAGCGCCGGCCAGATCATGACGTCACCGTCACCGACCGGGCTGTTCGCCCCGGTGACCAGCAGCTCGCGGGCCACCATCCAGGTCACGTCGCCGTCGGAGGCGTGGAAGACCAGCGCCACGGCGTACGGGTCCTCGGGGTCGTAGACCATGGACACCGGCAGCTGACCGCCGCGCTCGCCGGGCGACTCCAGGCAGGTCATTCGCACCTCGGAGACGAGGACGGTGAGCGGCCCGCTGCGCAGGGGCTCGGAGTGGTTCGGCATCGGTCCTCCTGGATGGTCCCGGGAGGCGGCCGGGCGGCCGTCTCTGTGGAGGGGACGCCGTTCCCATCGGCTCATGACGCGGAGACCTTCAGGAGTTTTCGCGATCGTGGCCGACGTGGCCGCAGCACCTGTCTCGGGACGGCTGGATCCGTGCGTCGATGCCGATGCGGGGGAGCGGTCCGCCATGCGCTACAGTCGGCCACCGCACGGGCGATTGGCGCAGTGGTAGCGCGCTTCGTTCACACCGAAGAGGTCACTGGTTCGAACCCAGTATCGCCCACCGTTGCTTGGTTCCCTCGGCCACCGTTGCTTGGTTCCCTCGGCGTTGCCGGGGTGGTAGCGCGGCTCTGCCGTCGCACCGAAGAGGTCACTGGTTCGAACCCAGTATCGCCCACCGTGGCAGAGGCCCTCTGGCAGCGAATCCGCTGATCAGGGGGCCTTCGCCGTCTTGGTCAGTACGTCGGTCACGCGCCGCCGGCCCTGTTCCGTGGCATGGTGGATCCATGCGACTCCAGCGCACGGCGTACGCCGCGGTCGTCCCGCTCCTGCTGACGGCCCTGGCCGGGTGCGGCTCGGACACGGCGGAGACCGCGGCCGACGACGCCGGCCCCACGGCGTCGGCGACCACGAGCGAGGACCCGACGACCGAGCCCTCCGCCGAGGTCAGTGACGAGCCCAGCGCGGAGCCCTCCGTCGACCCCGACCCTGCCGTGGTGACCGGGATCGACGGCACCTTCGACGCCGACGCCCTCACCGTGACCGTCGAGGTGCCCGAGCTGGTGGCCAGCGACCGGGTGCTGCTGATGTACAACCAACAGAAGCGCGACGTGCGCATCGCGGTGGAGTCGATCCTGGTCGGCGACGAGCCCCGCATCAACGCGGTGTGGACCGACTACAACCGCGAGATGAGCGGCCGGGTCAAGGACGTGGAGTCCACGTGGGACCTCGACGCCGGGACGATCACCTTCGTGCTGCGCGACAAGCTCAACGGCACGCAGGCCACCGTGGCAGCGATCGGGCTCGGCCCCAAGGACCGGTACCCGGTCGAGCCGCCTGCCGACGCGGTGAGCACCACGATCAAGCGCAGGTGAGCGCGCGCCTGCGGGCGCATATCGAGTAGGGAACCGCCAGAGGCGGTCGATACCCTGCACGCACGCCCGGGACCGGGCGTGGAACCCACCGAACAGGAGCACCGCTGTGTCCGAGCTGAGCATCGTCCGCGTCCACGCCGAGGAGCGTCAGGACCGGACGGTCACCACGGGCACCAAGGCGTGGGAGCTGTTCAAGGACGAGACCGAGGTCGTCGCCGCCCGCGTGGTCTCGACGGGCTCGACCGACCCGCAGCTCAAGGACCTCTCCTACGTCCTCGCCGAGGGCGACGTCGTCGAGTCGGTCCCGATCGACTCCAAGGACGGCCACGACATCCTGCGCCACTCCACCGCGCACGTGATGGCGCAGGCGGTGCAGCAGCTCTTCCCCGAGGCCAAGCTCGGCATCGGCCCGCCGGTCACCGACGGCTTCTACTACGACTTCGACGTCGAGAAGCCGTTCGTCCCCGAGGACCTCGCCAAGATCGAGACCGCGATGCGCAAGATCATCAAGGAGGGTCAGCGCTTCGAGCGTCGCGTCACCACCGACGCCGACGCGATCAGCGAGCTCCAGGACGAGCCCTACAAGATCGAGCTCATCGAGCTCAAGGGCTCCGGCAACGCCGAGAGCGCGGCCGAGGGCGCGAGCGCCGAGGTGGGCGCGGGCGAGCTGACCATCTACGACAACGTCCGCCGCAACGGCGACGTCGCCTGGTCAGACCTGTGCCGCGGCCCGCACCTGCCCACCACCAAGCGGATCCCCGCCTTCAAGCTGATGCGGTCGGCGGCGGCGTACTGGCGCGGCGACGAGAAGAACAAGATGCTGCAGCGCATCTACGGCACCGCCTGGGAGTCCAAGGAGGCGCTCGAGGAGCACCTGCACCGCATCGAGGAGGCCGAGCGCCGCGACCACCGCAAGCTCGGCCGCGACCTCGACCTGTTCTCCTTCCCCGACGAGATCGGCTCGGGACTCGCGGTCTTCCACCCCAAGGGCGGTGTGATCAAGCGCGTCATGGAGGACTACGTCCGCCAGCGCCACATCGAGGAGGGCTTCGAGTACGTCGGCACCCCGCACCTGACCAAGGACCAGCTCTTCTACACCTCCGGTCACCTGCCGTACTACGCCGACACCATGTTCCCGCCCATGGAGTTCGAGGGCTCGAACTACATGGTCAAGCCGATGAACTGCCCGATGCACAACCTGATCTACCGCTCGCGCGGCCGGTCCTACCGAGAGCTCCCGCTGCGGCTCTTCGAGTTCGGCTCGGTCTACCGCTACGAGAAGTCCGGGGTCGTGCACGGCCTGACCCGCGTGCGCGGCCTGACCCAGGACGACTCGCACTCCTACGTCACCAAGGAGCAGGCGCCGGCTGAGATCAAGCACCTGCTCGACTTCGTGCTCGGGCTGCTGCGCGACTTCGGCATCGACGACTTCTACCTCGAGCTCTCCACCCGTGACGACTCCAAGCCCGACAAGTTCGTCGGCTCCGAGGAGGACTGGGAGGTGGCCACCAAGGTGCTCGAGGACGTCGCCGTCGCCTCCGGCCTCGAGCTGGTGCCCGACCCGGGCGGGGCCGCGTTCTACGGCCCGAAGATCTCGGTGCAGGCACGCGACGCGATCGGCCGGACCTGGCAGATGTCGACCATCCAGTACGACTTCAACCAGCCGGCGCGTTTCGAGCTCGAGTACAACGGCGCCGATGGCGCCAAGCACCAGCCGGTGATGATCCACTCGGCCAAGTTCGGCTCCCTGGAGCGCTTCTTCGGGGTGCTCGTCGAGCACTACGCCGGCGCCTTCCCCCCGTGGCTCGCGCCGGTCCAGGTCGAGGCGATCCCGATCGCCGAGCGGCACGTGGACTACCTCTACGACATCGCCAGGCGGATGAAGGTCCAAGGCCTGCGCGTGGAGGTCGACGACTCCGACGACCGGATGCAGAAGAAGATCCGCAACGCGCAGCTGCAGAAGGTGCCGTTCATGATGATCGCCGGCGACGACGACGTCGAGAAGGGCGCTGTCTCCTTCCGCTACCGCGACGGCCGCCAGGACAACGGCGTGCCGATCGAGGAGGCCATCGCCCGGGTCGCGGCCGCGGTGGCCTCGCGCGAACAGGTCTGACCGGGGTCTCGTGGCTCGCTCCGCTCGCACCTCGACCAGCGGGTGGGCTCTGGTCCTGGCGCTGACCCTCTCCGCATGCGGCGGAGGGTCGGTGCCAGGGCCGCCGAGCGCGACGCGGGAGCCGCGGGTGCAGGCGCCCGCGCCCTTCCCGGCGATCGGCGACGGCGTCCTCGAGGGCGAGGTGGGCGCCGACGGCCTGCGCCTGGAGGACGTCGAGGCCATGCGCGACCTCGCCGACGCCGCCGAGCAGCTCGCGGGGGAGCAGCCGACGATCGCGGCCCGCGACGGCTCACCCGTCCTCGGTGGCGACATCTCCTGGCCCCAGTGCCCCAAGGGCATCGGCATCCCGCAGCGACGCACGCTCGGCCTGCCGATGCCCACCCCCGACATGGAGTACGTCGTCGTCGGGCTGACCAACGGGCCCGGTTTCTACCCCAACCCCTGCCTGGCCGACCAGGTCGCGTGGGTGCGGGAGCGGGGCCTGCTGCTGTCGGCGTACGCGGTGCTGAGCTACCCCGACGAGGAGGCGTTGGAGCGCTTCGGGGACGACGGGCCGCACGACGGCGGCTCCGCCCTCGGTGCCCTGCGCAACGTGGGCTACCAGCAGGCGCTCTACAACGTCCGCTCCATGCGTGCGGTCGACCTGGACACGCCCATGGTGTGGCTGGACGTCGAGCCCGTCGCGCTCTTCGAGTGGTCCGGGGACCCGCTCGCGAACGCCGCGATCGTCGAGGGCGCCCGTCGCGGCTACGAGGACGCCGGCTACCGGGTCGGCGTCTACTCCACCCCGTACCTCTGGGAGCAGATCGTCGGCGACCTGGCGCTCGGCGTGCCGGAGTGGCGCGCCGCGGGGGAGACCTCGCGCGCGGAGGCGCTCGAGCGCTGCGGCGCCGACTGGTCGATCCAGGGCGGGGAGCCGGTCATGGGTCAATGGCTGCAGGCGAGCCGGGACCACAACGTCACCTGCCCGGGTGTCTCGCGGGACCTGGGGCGGTGGTTCGCTTCTACCCGCGGGTAACGATAAATGCGACACGCTGTCGCGCGTACCTATTTACACGGACACCGTGTCGCACTAACGTCTCCTCATCGACGACGACGTCTCCCCACGAGGTGATGAGTGATGACCGCGACGCAGATGCCCTCCCCGAGCCACCAGGCCGCTCCGACCCACGAGCCGACCTACGAGCAGCGCCTGCAGACCCTGTCCGAGGCCTCCGTGCACCAGCACTTCGACGCCTTCAAGGACATCGCCTGGGACCACCCGGACTACGCGATCGACCCCCGGGACCGGCGCTGGATCCTGCCCACCGCCGACGTGCTGGGCCGCACCGAGTGGTACCGCTCGCTCCCCGAGGACGAGCAGGTCCGCATCGGCCTCTACCGCCAGGCCAACGTCACCAAGGTCGGCCTGCAGTTCGAGCAGATCCTCATCGCCGGGCTGATGAACTACGCCTTCTCGCTGCCCAACAACAGCGCGGAGTTCCGCTACTCCACGCACGAGGCGACCGAGGAGTGCCACCACACGCAGATGTTCCAGGAGTTCGTGAACCGCTCCGGCCAGGACGTCAAGGGCGGCACCCTGCTGTTCCGGATGCTCGCGCCAGTGTTGCCGCTGTTCGCGAAGTGGGTGCCGTTCGGCTTCTTCTACGGCGTGCTCGCCGGCGAGGAGCCCATCGACCACGTGCAGAAGTCGATCCTGCGCGCCGGCGACGACATGCACCCCCTGCTGCAGCGGATCATGCAGATCCACGTGGCCGAGGAGGCGCGCCACATCGGCTTCGCCCACCAGTACCTCGAGCACAAGGCCCCGCGCCTCAAGCGTGGGGAGCGGTTCGTGCTGAGCCTGCTCGTCCCGGTGATCATGCGGTGGCTGTGCAACGAGATCCTCGTCCCCAGCAAGCGCGCCCAGCGCGACATGGGCATCCCCGAGGACGTCATGAAGCAGGTCTACTGGGACGCCCCGGAGTCCAGGAAGTTCCTGCGCGACCTGTTCGGCGACGTCCGGATGCTCGCCGAGAACACCGGCATGATGAACCCCGTCTCGCGCCGCGTCTGGCGGGCCATGGGCATCGACGGTCGCGCCTCGCGCTTCCGCAGCGAGCCCGCATCCGCGGCCGCCTGAGCAGGAGCGCCCCGCCGTGCCGTACGTCGTCACCCAGTCGTGCTGCTCGGACGCCTCGTGCGTCCTGGCCTGCCCCGTCAACTGCATCCACCCCGCGCCCGGCGACCCCGACTTCGCCACCGCGGAGATGCTCTACATCGACCCCGACGGGTGCGTCGACTGCGGCGCCTGCGCGACCGCCTGCCCGGTGGACGCCATCAAGCCGCACACGCTGCTCAGCCCGGCCGAGGAGCCGTTCCGGGCGCTGAACGCGGAGTACTTCGCGGTCTTCCCACACGCCGACCGCACCCCGGTCGCGGTGGTCCCGCCCCAGCGCCGGCTGCGTGAGCGTCGCCCGGTGCGGGTGGCCGTGGTCGGCGCCGGCCCGGCCGGGCTGTACGCCGCCGACGAGCTGCTCAAGCACCCCGAGCTGCGCGTGGACGTGCTCGACCGGTTGCCGACGCCGCACGGCCTCGTCCGCGCCGGCGTGGCCCCGGACCACCAGCGCACGAAGCAGACCGAGCGGCTCCTTGCGCAGATCGAGGACCAGCCCGGCTTCGGCTACCTGCTGGGTGTCGAGGTCGGCAAGGACCTGTCGCGTGCCGAGCTCGACGAGCGCTACGACGCGGTCATCTGGACCGTAGGGGCGTCGGCGGACAAGCCGCTCCGTGTCCCCGGCGAGGACCTGCCCGGCTCGCTCTCGGCGACCGAGGTCGTCGGCTGGTACAACGGGCACCCCGACCACCAGGACCTCGCCGTGGACCTCGGTCACGAGCGGGTCGTGGTCGTGGGCAACGGCAACGTGGCCCTCGACGTCGCTCGCGTGCTCACGCTGGATCCCGAGCGGCTGCGCGGGACCGACATCGCCGGTCTGCCCTGGGCCCAGCTGGCGCAGAGCCGGGTCCGCGAGGTCGTGGTCCTGGGTCGTCGTGGCCCCGCCCAGGCGGCGTTCACGCTGCCCGAGCTCGTCGGCCTGGTGGCGTTGGCCGAGGAGGGCTTGGTCGACGTCGTCGTCGAGGCCGGTGGTGCGGACCTGCCCGCGGACACCCCGGTGGGCCGCCAGCTCGCCCGCCTGCGCGACCTCACCCCCGACCCGTCCCGGCGTCGCATCGTGCTGCGCTTCCTCACCCAGCCGCTCGCCGTGCTCGGGGAGGACCGCGTGCGCGGCCTCGAGGTCGAGCGCACCACCCTCGAGCCCGGGCCCGACGGCACGCTCCGCGCGGTCGGCACCGGGGAGACCGAGGTGCTCGACTGCGGCCTGGTCCTGCGTGCCGTGGGCTACCACGGTCGCGAGGTCGCCGACCTGCCCTACGACCCGGCCACCGGCACCGTGCCGAGCGACGCAGGGCGGGTCGAGCCCGGCACCTACGTCGCCGGCTGGGTCAAGCGGGGACCGACCGGCTTCATCGGCACCAACAAGTCCTGCGCCCAGGAGACCGTCTCCCGGCTGCTCGACGACCTCGACGCGGGACTGGTCACCCCTCCCGCGCGCGACGCCGACGACCTCGGGGCGCTGCTGGCCAGCCGGGGCGTCACGGTGCTCGACCTCGCCGACTGGCGCGCCCTGGACGCCGAGGAGCGTCGACGCGGCGCCACCAGCGGTCGGGTCCGGGCCAAGATCGTGGACCGCGAGGAGATGCTCCGCGTGGCGGTCGAGGCACGTCGCGAGCGCGTCACCCGATCCCGGTACTCTTCGAGGCCGAAGGCGCGGAGCACGCGCTGACCCGATCCGAGGCGACGTCCGGGAGGAGCCAGGCATGCCGACCAGCCCGGTGCGCTCGGACGGTGGGTCGGCCGCTCGTCAGGGCGGTCGCCAGGACGGACGGCAGGCCCGCTGGGACCGGCACAACCAGGAGCGCCGTCAGCAGATCCTCGACGCGGCGATCGCGGTGGTCGAGGCCCACGAGCCGGGCGCCGAGGTGCACGTCCAGCAGATCGCCGAGCGCGCGGGCCTGAGCCGCACGGTCGTCTACCGGCACTTCTCCGACCGGGCCGACCTCGACCGCGCCGTGCAGACCGCCATCGTCGACGACCTCTCCGGCGAGCTGCTGCCCGCGGTCACGCTCGACGGCACGATCCCGCAGATCATCGAGCGGATCGTGTCCACCTACGTCAGCTGGGCGGTGGCCCACCCGGCCCTGCACCGGCTCGCCGAGCAGGACTCCTCGGCCGACGGCACCGGGCCGCTGCAGCAGGGGATCGAGCGCATCGCCCACCAGGTCGTCGAGCTGATCAGCACCGCCGTCGAGCTCCTCGGCGTCGAGATGAGCCAGGACGAGTCCGACGCGGTCGACCCGCTGGTCTTCGGCCTCGTGGGCGCGGTCTTCTCCGCCGTACGCCGCTGGATGGCCCGGCCCGAGCGCACGCCGTCGGCCCCGGTGCTGGTGTCGCTCGTGACCGACTCGGTCTGGTTCATCCTCGACGGGCACGCCCGTTCGCTGGGGCTCTCCCTGCACCGCGACCAGCCGGTCGAGGAGCTGCTCGCGGCCGCCGCGGGAGGACGGGAGTGAGCGACGCCGACGACCCGCTGCGCCAGGACGGCGTGGGGGAGACCGACCATCTCGACCGGCTGTGGACCCCGCATCGGATGGCCTACATCCGGGGTGAGAACAAGCCGAGCGACGCCACCTCCGGCCAGTGCCCGTTCTGCCGGGTGCCGTCGTTGCCCGACGACGAGGGCCTGGTGGTGCGCCGCGGGGAGCTGGCCTTCGTGCTCCTCAACCTCTACCCCTACGCGCCGGGCCACCTGATGGTCTGTCCCTACCGCCACATCGCCGACTACACCGAGACCACCGACGCGGAGGCCGCGGAGATCGCCGACCTCACCCGCGAGGCGATGCGCACGGTGCGTCACGTGTCGCGCGCCGGCGGGTTCAACCTCGGCATGAACCAGGGCGAGGTGGCCGGCGCCGGTATCGCCGCCCACCTGCACCAGCACGTGGTGCCTCGCTGGCCCGGCGACCAGAACTTCATGCCGATCATCGGGCGCACCAAGACCCTGCCCGAGCTGCTGGGCGACACCCGAGCGCTGCTCGCGGAGCAGTGGCAGGGCTAGCCCCGGGGTCGGCCCGCGACGACGCCGCGCTGGCGGCCTCCGTGGTCGAGCAGGCGGCAACGCTGGCCGCCGCCGAGCGCCGCTCCGGGCTGGCGACCTCCCAGAAGACGTCGGTCTCCGACGTCGTCACCAACGCCGACCACGCGGCCGAGGCCCTGGTCGAGAAGCTCCTGAGCGACGGGCGACCGGACGACGGGCTGCTGGGCGAGGAGGGCGCCTACCGCCCCAGCGCCACCGGCCGCACCTGGGTCGTCGACCCCGTGGACGGCACCTACAACTTCGCGCAGGGCCTGGACTGGTGGTGCTCGGCGCTCGCGCTGGAGGTCGACGGCGCGCCGGTGCTCGGCGCGGTCCGCCACGACGCCTCAGCGACCACGTGGGTCGGGGGCCGCGACGTGCCGCCGACCCGAGGCGGCGAGCCGGTGGCCCCGCTGGTCGACCGGGGCCTGGCGGAGGCCTGCGTGGCGACGTACCTCCACCCGCCGTGGATCGGCACCGACGTCTCCTGTGCCTTCGACCGCTTCGCCTCACGGGCCGCCACGCTGAGGATGATGGGCTCGGGCACCATGGACGCGATGGCCGTCGCGGACGGCCGGGTGCACCTGGTCTGCCAGCACACGGTGCCGCCGTGGGACTGGATGCCCGGTGCCGCGATCATCCGCGCGCTCGGTGGCGAGGTGCGCCACGTCGAGGCGGCCGGACGCACCTGGTACGTCGCCGGGGTGCCCACTGCCGTGGCCGAGACTGTCGACGCGCTCGTCGGCGGCTAGGGTCGTCGCCGTGTTGGACAGGTTCAAGGGCTTCTGGCAGGGCGTGATGCTCGCGCCGTTCGTGCGTCTCTTCATCCGCCTCGGGATCAGCCCCGACGTCGTCACCCTCGTCGGCACCCTCGGCGTCGCCGCCGGCGCGCTGGTCTTCTTCCCCCAGGGCATGCTGCTGACCGGGGTCCTGGTGATCACCGCCTTCGTCTTCAGCGACCTCATCGACGGCCAGATGGCCCGCACCCTGGGCCGTTCCTCGAAGTTCGGCGCGTTCTGGGACTCCACGCTCGACCGGATCGGCGACGGTGCGGTCTTCGGTGGCCTGGTGCTCTTCTTCGCCGGCCCCGGCGACTCCACGCTCTACACCGCGGTCGCCCTCTACTGCCTGGTGATGGGCTCGGTGACGTCCTACGCCCGTGCCCGCGCGGAGTCGCTGGGCATGGACGCCAAGGGCGGGCTCGCCGAGCGCGCGGACCGACTGGTCCTGATCCTGGTCGCGACGGGCCTCGGGGCGATCTTCGACGTGCCGTTCCTGATGTACGCCGCCCTGTGGATCCTGGTCTTCGCCAACACCTACACCGTGGTGTTCCGGGTGCTGAAGGTCCGAGCCCAAGCTACTGAGCCTGCGAAGTAGCGCCGGGCGAGGAGGTTGAGGAGCGTCGGCTCCGGGGAACGCAGCGAGACGGAGCGACGCGTCTCGAAACCTGGTCGTCAGGCCCTCGCGCTGGATGCCGAGGCAGCCACGGGCGACTCGCCGGCCGCCTAGGACTCGTCCTAGCCGGTCCGGAGTCGGCCGCGACAGGTGGCATCCGTAGAATCGGAATCATGGCCGACACGTCTGAGAACACCGTTCAGTCCACGCCGGGCATCGGCACCACCCGCGTCAAGCGCGGCATGGCCGAGATGCTCAAGGGCGGCGTGATCATGGACGTGGTCACCCCCGAGCAGGCGAAGATCGCCGAGGACGCCGGCGCAGTCGCCGTGATGGCCCTCGAGCGCGTCCCGGCCGACATCCGCGCCCAGGGCGGCGTGTCCCGGATGAGCGACCCGGACATGATCGACGGGATCATCGAGGCCGTCTCGATCCCGGTCATGGCCAAGGCGCGCATCGGTCACTTCATGGAGGCCCAGGTCCTGCAGAGCCTCGGGGTCGACTACATCGACGAGTCCGAGGTGCTGACCCCGGCCGACTACACCAACCACATCGACAAGTGGACCTTCACCGTCCCCTTCGTCTGCGGTGCCACCAACCTCGGCGAGGCCCTGCGCCGCATCACCGAGGGTGCGGCGATGATCCGCTCCAAGGGCGAGGCCGGCACCGGTGACGTCTCCAATGCCGTCACCCACATGCGCACCATCAAGGGCGAGATCCGCCGGCTCTCCTCGCTGAGCGAGGACGAGCTCTACGTCGCGGCCAAGGAGCTGCAGGCCCCCTACGACCTCGTCAAGGAGGTCGCCACCACCGGTGCCCTCCCCGTCGTGCTGTTCACCGCCGGCGGCATCGCCACCCCGGCCGACGCGGCGATGATGATGCAGCTCGGCGCCGACGGCGTCTTCGTGGGCTCGGGCATCTTCAAGTCGGGCAACCCCGCTCCCGGGCTGTGCGACGACCTAGCGCAGCTCGGGACAGTCCAACCGCTCCCGGTCGGCGGCCGACAACGCGTCGTAGTCGCCGACCAGGTCGGTGACGGTGCCGTCGACCGGGTCGAGGTAGGCCCGGAAGTCGTACTGGTCCGCAGCCCAGTAGACCTGCGGCTCGCCGCCGTCGGAGACGGTGTACTCACCCGACGGCTCACCCATGGCCGCCACGACGTCGACGCGGCTCGCGCCGAGCTCGAGGTCGCACCAGGCCCCGACCCACTGCGCGGAGTCGGGGCTCGACGGTGTACGACGCTCCTCGGACAGCACCCGCCAGGCGGCACGCTGCAGCTCCAGCTCCACCGTGACGGCGCTGGCGGGGAAGGTGACCGCGAGCGTCGCCTTCTCCCCGGTCAGCCGGGTGGTCTCGACGTCGACGGGGGAGTACTCCCGCAGCGGGTCCTCCCACAGCAGCGCCTCGAAGCCCACGCACGGGTCGCCGAGCTCGGCGCGATCGGCGAGGATCGCTTCGTACCGCAGTGCGATGGTGCGCTCGGGGTGCTGGATCCGGCATGCGGTGGCCGCGTCCCGGGCCTCCAGGGCACCCAGCCACGCGAGGTACGCCGCCGTCGGCTCGTCCGGGGCTGATGCCGTGTCCGCGGTCGGCGTGCCGCCCGCCACGGTCGGGGAGACCGAGGCCAGTGGACGCGGGTCCGCGGGACGTGACTCCTCGTCGGCGCACGCCGCCAGGGCGAGCACGGGCGCCAACGCCAGGAGCGGGGGAGCGAGCAGGGCCGCCGGTCCACGGGTCACGGGCCCCAGCCTAGGGTGGAAACGTGACCTCACCGACCGTCGGCGTGCTGGCCCTGCAAGGCGACGTGCGCGAGCACCTGGCCGCCCTCGAGCGGCTCGGCGTGACCACCACGCGGGTGCGCCGACCCGAGGAGGTCGACTCCGTCGATGCGCTCGTGGTCCCCGGTGGTGAGTCCACGACGATGGCCAAGCTGGCGCGCACCTTCGGCGTGCTCGACCCGCTGCGCAAGCGCATCGAGGCCGGGCTGCCGGTGCTCGGGACCTGCGCGGGGATGATCATGCTCGCCGACCGTGTCCTCGACGGGGCGGTCGGCCAGGAGACGCTGGGCGGCATCGACATGACGGTCCGCCGAAACGCCTTCGGCCGGCAGGTCGACTCCTTCGAGGGTCCGGTCGAGCTGGAGGGCCTGGACTCGCCGGTGCACGGCGTCTTCATCCGTGCGCCGTGGGTGGAGTCGGTGGGCGACGGGGTCGAGGTGCTGGCCCGGGTCGACCACGAGGGTGCGCCGGGTGCGGCCGCCGGTAGGATCGTCGCGGTCCGTCAGGGCCCCCTGATGGCCACCTCGTTCCACCCCGAGGTGGGCGAGGACTCCCGGGTGCACGGCTTGTTCGTGGACCTGGTCCGAGGAAGCTGAGGCAGAGAGAAGAGCATGTCCGGGCACTCCAAGTGGGCGACCACGAAGCACAAGAAGGCCGCGATCGACGCCAAGCGCGGCAAGCTGTTCGCGAAGCTGATCAAGAACATCGAGATCGCCGCGAAGATGGGTGGCCCGGACCCATCCGGCAACCCGACGCTCTACGACGCCATCCAGAAGGCCAAGAAGCAGTCGGTCCCCAACAAGAACATCGACTCCGCGGTCAAGCGCGGCGGCGGCCTCGAGGGCGGCGGCGTCGACTACGAGACGATCATGTACGAGGTCTACGGCCCCCAGGGCGTGGCCCTGCTCGTCGAGTGCCTCACCGACAACCGCAACCGCGCCGCGATGGAGGTCCGCACCGCGGTCACGCGCAACGGCGGCACCATGGCCGACCCCGGCTCGGTCTCGCGCCTGTTCGAGCGCAAGGGCGTCGTGGTCGTCCCCAAGTCGCAGGAGTCGCGCGAGGTCAGCGAGGACGACGTCCTCGAGGCGACCCTCGACGCCGGCGCCGAGGAGGTCAAGGACCACGGTGACAGCCTCGAGGTCCAGTCCGAGGCCACCGACGTGGTCGCGGTGCGCACCTCGCTGCAGGACGCCGGGATCGACTACGACTCCGCCGAGGTCCAGTTCGTCGCGACCCTCGACATCCCGGTGGCTGAGCCGGATGTCGCCGCGAAGGTCTTCAAGCTCGTCGACGCGGTCGACGACCTCGACGACGTGCAGAACGTCTTCGTCAACGCCGACATCCCCGACGAGGTCATGGAGGCGGCGGATCTCTGACCCGGCGTAGCCGGGGCGGAGATCATCGGTGGTCGAGCGAGCCGTCACCGCCTGAGCCTGCGAAGGCGGTGAACCGGCGTGTCGAGACCCGGTGACGTACCCACCGACCGTTAGCGTGAGTCGAAGCGAACACACGTTCGATCGCACGACGACCTGACGAGGGAGGTACGCCGGTGCGCGTGCTCGGCATCGACCCCGGGCTCACCCGCTGCGGGATGGGCGTGGTCGAGGGCTCGGTCGGTCGTCCGCTGACCCTGGTCGACGTCAACGTCATCCGCACCAGCTCCACGCTGCCGGTCGCCGAGCGGCTGGTGAGCATCGAGAAGGGCGTCGATGCCTGGATCGAGGAGCACCGCCCCGACGCCGTGGCCGTCGAGCGGGTCTTCGCCCGCTCCGACGTCAGCACCGTCATGGGCACCGCCCAGGCCAGCGGCATCGCCATGGTGTGCGCCGCCCGCCGGGGGCTGCCCATCGCCCTGCACACCCCCAGCGAGGTCAAGGCGGCGGTGTCCGGCAGCGGACGCGCCACCAAGCAGCAGGTGGGGGCGATGGTGACCCGCATCCTGCGCCTCGACGCCGCACCCAAGCCGGCCGACGCCGCCGACGCGCTGGCGCTGGCCATCACCCACATCTGGCGCGGCGGCGCCCAGGCCCGCCTGGAGCAGGCCCTGGCCCGCAGCCGAGGAGGTCTCTGCCCGTGATCGCGTTCGTCCGCGGCCCCGTCGCCGCCGTCACCCTCTCCAGCGCCGTGCTGGAGGTGGGCGGTGTCGGGCTGGAGCTGATGTGCACCCCCGGCACCCTGGCCACGCTGTCGCCGAAGGTCGGCACCGGTCAGACCGCGACCCTGCCCACCTCGATGGTGGTGCGCGAGGACTCCCTGACACTGTTCGGGTTCCTCGACGAGGACGAGAAGACCTGCTTCGAGCTGCTGCAGACCGCGAGCGGCGTCGGCCCCAAGCTCGCGCAGGCGATGCTGGCGGTGCTCAGCCCCGACGACCTGCGTGCGGCCGTCTCCGGCGAGGACGTCAAGACCCTGACCCGCGTGCCCGGCATCGGCCAGAAGGGAGCCCAGCGGATCATCCTCGAGCTCAAGGACCGGCTGGGAGCCCCCGTCGGGTCCCGCGCCGTGGCCGCGCCCCGGGTCGAGGAGCCCTGGCGCGACCAGGTCCGCCAGGGCCTGCAGGGCCTGGGCTGGTCGGCCAAGGACGCCGACCGCGCCGTCGACGAGGTCGCGCCGGGCCCGGGGGAGACCCCCGACGTCGCGGCGCTGCTGCGCGCGGCCCTCCGAGCCCTGTCCAAGGCGTGAGCCCCGTGCACGACGACCACCTGCTGGCCCCGGAGGCACTCGGCGACGAGCGCGCGGTCGAGGCTGCGCTGCGGCCCCGCACCCTCGAGGAGGTCGTGGGCCAGCACCGGGTGCGCGACCAGCTCGGCCTGGTGCTGGAGGCCGCGCGCCTGCGCGAGCGCGCTCCGGACCACGTGCTGCTCTCGGGACCGCCGGGTCTGGGCAAGACCACCTTGGCGATGATCATCGCCCACGAGATGGGTGCACCGCTGCGGCTGACCAGTGGTCCGGCCATCACCCACGCCGGCGACCTCGCGGCGATCCTCTCGGGCATGAACGAGGGCGACGTCCTCTTCATCGACGAGATCCACCGGATGTCGCGGCCGGCGGAGGAGATGCTCTACATGGCGATGGAGGACTTCCGCGTCGACGTCGTCATCGGCAAGGGGCCGGGCGCCACCGCGATCCCGCTGGAGATCCCGCCCTTCACGCTGGTGGGCGCCACCACCCGCGCCGGCCTGCTGCCCGGCCCCCTGCGCGACCGGTTCGGGTTCACCGCGCAGCTGGAGTTCTACGACGCGGCCGACCTCGACCTGATCGTGCACCGCTCCGCCCGGCTGCTGGAGGTCACGCTGACGCCCGAGGGCGCCGCCGAGATCGCGTCCCGCTCGCGCGGCACGCCGCGCATCGCCAACCGGCTGCTGCGCCGGGTGCGCGACTACGCCCAGGTCCGCGCGGACGGCGTGGTGACCCACGAGGTCGCCGAGCGGGCCCTGGACCTCTACGAGGTCGACCCGCTGGGCCTGGACCGCCTCGACCGGGGCGTCCTCGACGCGCTGTGCCGCCGGTTCGGGGGCGGGCCGGTCGGCATCTCCACCCTCGCGGTGGCCGTCGGCGAGGAGCGCGAGACCGTGGAGGAGGTGGCCGAGCCGTTCCTGGTGCGCCTGGGCTTCCTGGCCCGGACCCCGCGTGGCCGCATCGCGACGCCGGCGGCCTGGGCCCACCTGGGCCTGCGGGCTCCCGAGGGTGCTGTCGGCGACACGGGGCTCGGCAGCGACCCCGGGCTGTTCGACGTGGACTAGGTCACGGCTACACTGCGTCGGCGGTCGTCCCCGGGCGTCCGCATGCCCACCATCGCCCTCGTCGGAGAGGTACGTCGTCGTGCAGGACCTCGCGGCAATCCTGCCGTTCCTTGCCATCGCAGTGCTGTTCTGGTTCCTGGCCATCCGCCCCCAGCAGCGGCGGGCGCGGGAACTCCAGGCCATGCAGCAGGCGTTGAGCGTCGGTGACGACGTGATGCTGACCTCGGGCGTCTACGGGACGCTCACCGAGATCGACGAGGAGACGATCCGTGTCGAGATCGCGCCGGGTGTGACCATCAAGGTCGCGCGCGGGGCGGTCGGTCGACGGGTCGACGAGCCAGGGGAGGGGCAGACGCCCGCCCCGGAGGAGAACTGACGCAGATGGCACGCAAGACCGCCCGACCGGGCCGCACCCTCGTGGTGTTCTTCCTGGTCATGGCGATCGCCTACGGCCTGGTCGCACTGGCCGGCACCTGGAAGCCCACCCTCGGCCTGGACCTCCAGGGCGGCACCAGCATCACGCTGCGCGCCGAGGGAGACCCCGGTGAGGAGGCGCTCGACCAGGCCCGTCAGATCATCGACGACCGCGTCAACGGCTCCGGTGTCGCCGAGGCCGAGGTGACCACCCAGGGTGGCAACGAGATCGTCGTGGAGATCCCCGGCGAGAACGCCCGCAACCTGATCGAGACCGTGCAGCGCACCGCGCAGCTGCGGTTCCGCCTGGTCGCGTGCTCCACCGTCGACGGCCGCTGCGCGACCACCACCGGCCTGCCCGAGGGCATCCAGATCGACCCCTCGACGACGCTCCCGCAGGACGAGGGTCAGGACGGGGGCCAGGACGGGGATGAGAGCCAGGGCCGCAACAACCGGGCTGCGCTCGGTGCCTGGGCGCGGCTCTCCGACACCCAGGGAGACGGCGCCGACGGCTCAGACGGCTCCGGTGGCCAGGGCGACGAGAACAGCAACGGCAACCGCAACCGCAACGGCAACGGCCAGCAGTCGCCGTCCGACGCCTGCGTCGCCGCCGCGGCCGACGACGAGACGACCGCCGAGCCGTTGTCCTGGATCGACAACCCCACGACCGCCTGCGTGGACGCGTTCAGCCAGTTCCAGGCCAGCGGCGGCTGCCAGCAGGGCGCCGCGCCGGTCATGGGTGACGACCCGGCCGCGCCGCTGATCACCTGCGACGAGGACGGCATCGCCTACCTGCTGTCCCCGGCGATGATCGAGGGCACGCAGCTCGACGACGCCGGTGCCGCGATCCCGCAGCAGCAGGTCAACTACGTGGTGACGCTGTCCTTCGACGGTGAGGGCACCGAGGTCTTCGCCGACATCTCCAACGCGCTGGTCGGCACCGAGAAGCAGTTCGCGATCGTGCTGGACGGCCAGGTGCTCTCGGCCCCCACGATGGAGGGACGCATCCTCGACGGCAACGCCCAGATCAGCGGTGACTTCAACGAGACCACCGCCAACAGCCTCGCCACCAGCCTGCGCTACGGCTCGCTGCCGATCGCCTTCGAGGACCAGCCGCTGGTCGAGACCATCGGTCCCTCGCTCGCCGGCGACCAGCTCAGCGCCGGTCTGACCGCCGGCGGCATCGGCCTGGCCATCGTCATGCTCTACTGCCTGCTCTACTACCGCGGCCTGGGCACGGTGGTGGTCGCCTCGCTGTTCGTGGCGGCGGGCATCACCTACGCCATGGTGCTGCTGCTCAGCGAGACCGCGAACTTCACCCTCACGCTGCCTGGCATCGCCGGGATCATCGTGGCCGTCGGCATCACCGCGGACTCCTTCATCGTCTACTTCGAGCGCATCCGTGACGAGATGCGCATCGGCAAGTCGATGAAGGTCGCGGTCGAGGCCGGCTGGAAGCGCGCCCGCAACACCTGCCTGGCCGCCGACGCGGTCTCGCTGCTCGCGGCGGTGGTGCTCTACATCTTCGCCGCCGGCGTGGTGAAGGGCTTCGCGTTCGCGCTCGGCCTGACCACGATCATCGACCTCGTGGTGTTCTTCTGGTTCACCCACCCGATGGTCTCGTGGCTGGCCAAGTACCGCTTCTTCAACAAGGGGCACCGCCTGTCGGGCCTGAGCCCCGAGACGCTCGGTGTCGCGCGCACCGCCACCGGAGGGAACGCCTGATGGGCCGGTTCGCACAGCTCGGCAACGACCTGCACAGCGGTCGGCGCGGGATCGACTTCGTCGCCCGTCGCCTGGTCCTGTACGCCGTCTCGGTCGTGCTCATCGCCATCGCCGTGTTCGGGCTGTCCTACAAGGGCCTCAACCTCGGCATCGAGTTCACCGGTGGCACGCAGTACCGCGTCCCGGTGGCCGCGGCCACCCAGGACGACGCCGACGCCCTGCGCCAGGCGGTCCTCGACTCCGGCGTCGAGGGGGCCAGCAACCCGATCGTGAGCACCGCCGGTGACGACGCGGTCCAGATCCAGGTCGAGCCGCTGAGCCTGGAGGAAGCCGCGATCGTCACCGAGGCGATCGTCGCGACGGCGGGCGTCAGCGCCGACGACCTCTCCCAGGAGGACATCGGGGCCTCGTGGGGACGTCAGATCGCCGAGCGCGCGCTGGTCGGTCTCGCCGTCTTCATCGTCCTGGTCGTCCTGTTCATCTGGGCCTACTTCCGCGAGTGGAAGATGTCGGTAGCCGCCCTGGTCGCCCTGGCCCACGACGTCATCATCACTGTCGGCATCTATGCCTTCACCGGCTTCGAGGTCACCCCGGCCACCGTCACCGGGATCCTGACGATCCTCGCGTTCTCGCTCTACGACACCGTCGTCGTCTTCGACAAGGTCCGTGAGAACACCGAGGCGATGCGCGAGTCGCGCAAGAGCTACCGGCAGGCCGCCAACCTCGCGGTCAACCAGACCCTGGTGCGCTCGGTGAACACCTCGCTGGTGGCGCTGCTGCCGGTCGGCGCGATCCTCTACGTCGGAGCCGTCCAGCTCGGCGGGTCCTCGCTGCAGGACCTGGCGCTGGCGCTGTTCGTCGGCATGGCGGCCGGCACCTACTCCTCGGTCTGCATCGCCACCCCGCTGCTGGTGGACCTGAAGAACACCGAGGACGAGGTCAAGCTGGCCGAGAAGCGGGCCAAGGCCCGCCAGCGTGCCGCGGCCGACCCCTACGCCTCGGTGCCGAACTTCGCCGACGACATGCCCATCCACAACGACCCGGGCGTCGAACCGCCGTCGTCACGATGAGCACGGGGTCGCTCGAGGCGGCGCGCGAGGCCCTCGCCCGGCTCGTCCTCGACATCCCCGACCACCCGGAGCCGGGGGTGGTGTTCAAGGACATCACCCCCGTCCTGTCCGACCCCGCGGGTCTGGCGGCGGTCGTAGCCGGCCTGACCACGGCCGGCCTCGACGAGTCCGGCTCGTCCCGCGTCGACGCCGTCGTCGGGATGGAGGCACGCGGCTTCATCCTCGCCCCGCCGGTGGCGCTCGCCCTGGGGGCCGGTTTCGTGCCCGTCCGCAAGGCAGGCAAGCTGCCGCGCGAGACCCACGCGGTCTCCTACGACCTGGAGTACGGCTCGGCCACCCTGGAGGTGCACCGTGACGCGGTCCGGCCCGGCGACCGGGTGCTCCTGGTCGACGACGTGCTGGCGACCGGCGGCACAGCCCGCGCGACGGCCGAGCTCGTGCAGGCCTGCGGAGCGGTGGTCGTGGGGGTCGCCGTGCTCATGGACCTCGCCTTCCTGCCCTGGCGCGCCGCGTTGGGGGACGTCGAGGTCACGAGTCTGCTGACCGTCGAGTGACGGCCACCGCCCGACACTAGTGCCGCGTCCCAGAAGTTCTTGGGCGCTTCGCGCCCCCCATGGCACGCACCTCGCTGCGTTGCCGACGCTTGCGAGAGGAACGGCTATGGCGGCGCGCCGGCGCCTGGCGATGCACGCACCCTGAGGACGCCAACCGTTCAACAACTTCCGAGACGCGACACTAGACTGACCAGATGAGCGAGGAGCGCACCGCACCGTCCGGACCGCGGGTCCCGCCGCGCCGGCCCGACCGGGCCGTCTCCGCCGAGCGCAGCGGCGAGTCCACCTCGCCGTCCGCGCGGTCGATGCGCGCCCGACTCGCTCGGATGGGCACCAAGACCCAGACCCACAACCCGGTGCTGGAGCCGCTCTTCAGGGCCGTGCGCGCCAATCACCCCAAGGCGGACCTGGCGCTCCTCGAGCGCGCCTACGCCACCGCCGAGGAGCTGCACGCCACGCAGCTGCGCAAGAGCGGCGACCCCTACATCACCCACCCGCTCGCCGTGACGACGATCCTGGCGGGGATCGGCATGACCGAGCCGGTGCTGGTGGCGGCCCTGCTGCACGACACGGTCGAGGACACGCCCTACACCCTCGAGCAGCTCACCGCCGACTTCGGCGAGGAGGTCGCCCAGCTCGTCGACGGGGTGACGAAGCTCGACAAGGTCGTCTACGGCGACTCGGCGCAGGCCGAGACCATCCGCAAGATGATCGTGGCGATGTCGCGCGACATCCGGGTCCTGGTCATCAAGCTGGCCGACCGGCTCCACAACATGCGCACGCTGCGGTTCGTCCCGCAGAAGAGCCAGGAGCGCACCGCGCGGGAGACCCTCGACATCTACGCGCCGCTGGCCCACCGGCTCGGCATGAACACCATCAAGTGGGAGCTGGAGGACCTTGCGTTCGCCACCCTGCACCCCAAGATCTACGACGAGATCGTGCGGATGGTCGCCGAGCGCGCCCCTTCGCGCGACCAGTTCATGGCCGAGGTCATCAGCCAGGTCGAGAACGACCTGCGCGAGGCCCGCATCAAGGCCAAGGTCACGGGGCGACCCAAGCACTACTACTCGATCTACCAGAAGATGATCCTGGGCGGTCGCGAGTTCTCCGACATCTACGACCTGGTCGGCATCCGGGTCCTCGTCGACGACGACCGTGACTGCTACGCGGTGCTCGGCGTCCTGCACTCGCGCTGGAACCCGGTGCTGGGGCGTTTCAAGGACTACGTCGCGATGCCGAAGTTCAACATGTACCAGTCGCTGCACACCACCGTGATCGGGCCGCAGGGCAAGGCCGTGGAGATGCAGATCCGGACCTTCGCGATGCACCGCCGCGCCGAGTACGGCGTCGCCGCGCACTGGAAGTACAAGGAGGACGGCCGCAACGGCGTCGACACCGAGAAGCGCGCCGACGCCGGCTCGGGTGACATGAGCTGGGTCCGGCAGCTGCTGGACTGGCAGAACGAGGTCGAGGACCCGGGGGAGTTCCTGGAGTCGCTGCGCTTCGAGATCAACCGCGCGGAGACCTACGTCTTCACACCGCGCGGCGACGTGATCGCACTGCCCTCGGGATCGACGCCGGTCGACTTCGCCTACGCCGTCCACACCGAGGTCGGTCACCGCACCATCGGCGCCCGCGTCAACGGTCGACTGGTGCCACTGGAGTCCACCCTCGACAACGGCGACGTGGTGGAGGTCTTCACCTCCAAGTCGCCGACGGCCGCGCCCTCGCAGGACTGGTTGGGCTTCGTGAAGTCCAACCGTGCCCGCTCCAAGATCCGGCAGTGGTTCACCAAGGAGCGGCGCGAGGAGTCGATCGAGCAGGGCAAGGAGCAGATCGCCAAGCTCATGCGCAAGGAGGGCCTGCCCCTCAAGCGCCTGCTCACCCACGACTCGCTGAACCTCGTGGCCGAGCACTTCAAGCTCGGCGACGTCTCCTCGCTCTACGCCGCGGTCGGCGAGAACAACCTCTCCGCCCAGGCGGTCGTCAAGCAGGTCATCGACCTGCACGGCGGCACCGGCGGGGCCGAGGAGGACCTCGCCGAGGCGGTCACCATCACCGGTCGCCGGTCGCGGCGCAGCGCCTCGCACGGCGACGCCGGCGTCGTGGTCAAGGGCGCCTCGGACCTGTGGGTCAAGCTCGCCAAGTGCTGCACCCCGGTGCCGCCCGACCCGATCCTCGGCTTCGTGACCAAGGGCGGGGGAGTCTCGGTGCACCGCCGTGACTGCACCAACGCCGGCGACCTCGAGGCACGCCCCGAGAAGCTGCTCGAGGTGGAGTGGGCGCCCACGGAGTCCTCGACCTTCCTGGTCAACATCCAGGTCGAGGCGCTGGACCGCGCGCGGTTGCTCTCCGACATCACGATGGCGCTCTCGGACGCGCACGTGAACATCCTGTCGGCGAACCTGCAGACCTCCCGCGACCGGGTGGCCAAGAGCAGGTTCACCTTCGAGATGGCCGAGGCCAAGCACCTCGACAACGTCATCAAGGCCGTGCGCAACGTGCCCGGCGTCTTCGACGCCTACCGCGTCACGGGGTAGGCCGCTCCTCGCACCTCGACCAGCGGGGCGAGCTACGAGAAGTCCGCCGAGGCGCGCTTGGCCATGTCGAGGAAGGCCTGGCGCGAGGCGAGGTTCTCCTCGAGCTCCTTGACCTTGTTCTCGTTCCCCGACGCCTTGGCCTTCTCCAGGTCCGCGGAGACCTTGTCGATCGCGGCCTGCAGCTGGCTGACCATGTCGTCGGCGCGGGCGGACTTCTCCGGGTCCGAGCGGCGCCACTGCTCCTGCTCGAGGTCGCGGATGACGTTCTCGACCTTGCGGATGCGGCCCTCGAGCTCCTTCATCCGCGAGCGCGGTACCTTGCCGGCGGCGTCCCACCGGTCCGCGATGTCGCGGAAGGTGCGCTTGGCGGCCTCGAGGTCCGAGCCGTCGCCCTCCAGGGCGGGCAGCAGCGCCTCGGCCTCGACGAGCAGCGCCTCCTTGACCTCGGCGTTGGCGGCGAACTCCTCGTCGAGCTTGGCGTTCTCGGCGTCCCGGGCGCCGAAGAAGGCGTCCTGGGCGCCGCGGAACCGCTTCCAGAGTGCGTCGTCGACGTCCTTGGGCGCCGGGCCGGCGGCCTTCCACTGCTTCATCAGGTCGCGGTAGCGGCCGGCGGTGGGCCCCCACTCGGTGGAGTCGGCGAGCGCCTCGGCCTCCTTGACCAGGCGCTCCTTGACGGCGCGGGCCCCCTCGCGCTGCTCGTTGACCTCGGCGAAGTGCGCCTTGCGGCGACGGGTGTAGGTGGTGCGGGCGGTGGAGAAGCGGCGCCAGAGGGCGTCGTCACCGGCGCGGTCGATGCGCGGGATCTTCTTCCACTGGTCCAGGAGGTCGCGCAGGCGGTTCGCGCCGCCGCGCCAGTCGGTGCCCTCGGCGATCTTCTCCGCCTCGGCGACGACCTTCTCCTTGGCAGCCTTGGCCTCGGCCTGCTTCGCGGCCTTCTCGGCCTTGCGTGCCTCACGCTGCGTGGCGATGACGGGGCCGAGCGCGTCGAGGCGCCCGGTCAGCGACACCAGGTCCCCGACGGCGTTGGCGCCGTCGACCTGGGCGGCGACCTTCTTCACCGACTCCGCGGCCTCCTCGGGGCTCATGACCCCGGAGTTGATGCGCTTCTCGAGCAGCTCGACCTCGAAGGCCAGTGCGGCGTACCGCTCGGTGTAGAAGGCGAGTGCCTCCTCGGGCGTGCCCTCGGGGTACTGCCCCACGGAACGTTCGCCGTCGGCGGTCCTCACGTACACGGTCCCGTCGCTGTCGACCCGGCCCCACTCGTGGCTCGTCACGGCTCGTCCCTGGTGTTCGGTGCCCTCGCGGGGGCAATGTGGTCAGCGGCACAGCGCGGCCCTGGGCCGCAGCAGGCACCCATGCTAGTCATGCGGAGTATCTCGGTTCGGCCCTGCCCGTCCGGATCGCTAGGGTTGCCGGGTGTTGATCGCCGGCTTCCCCGCAGGTCCCTGGGGCACCAACTGCTACGTCGTGGCCACCGGCCCCGGGCAGGAGTGCGTGGTCGTCGACCCCGGGAAGGACGCCGCCTCCGGCGTCGCCGAGGTCGTCCGCGAGCACCGGCTCAAGCCGGTCTCGGTCTTGGTGACCCACGGACACCTCGACCACATGTGGTGCGTCACGCCCGTCGCGGGCGCCTACGACGCCACCGCCTGGATTCACCCCGAGGACCGTCACCTGCTGGCCGACCCGTTGGCCGGCATCTCCACCGACATGCGACGGATGCTGCCCCAGCTGCTCGGCAGCCAGGACGCTGCGTGGACCGAGCCCGACGACGTCAAGGAGCTCGGTGACGGTGCCACCCTCGAGCTGGCGGGCGTGGAGTTCCTCGTCGACCACACCCCGGGCCACTCCCGTGGATCGGTCACCTTCCGCACGCCGTACGCCGACAGCGCCGACGTCTCCGAGGTGATGTTCTCCGGCGACCTCCTCTTCGCGGGATCGATCGGTCGCACGGACCTGCCTGGGGGAGACCACCCGACGATGCTCCGCTCGTTGGCCACCAAGGTGCTGCCGCTGGCCGACGACGTCGTGGTGCTGCCCGGTCACGGCGAGCAGACCTCGATCGGCCGCGAGCGTGCGACCAACCCCTACCTGCTCGACCTCGCCGACGAGCCGGGCCCGGGTGGCGCCGGCACCGACCCCGTGACGCGGGGGCTCTGACATGGCCAGGCCGACCCCGCTCAGCGGGTTCCCCGAGCTGCTGCCGCAGCAGCGCATCGTCGAGCAGCGGGTGATCGACACCCTGCGCGAGACCTTCGAGCTGCACGGGTTCGCCGGCATAGAGACCCGCGCGGTCGAGCCGGTCGACCAGCTCCTGCGCAAGGGCGACACCTCCAAGGAGGTCTACCTCCTGCGACGGCTGCACGAGGACTCCGCGGAGGGCCACTCCGGCATCGGGTTGCACTTCGACCTGACCGTGCCCTTCGCGCGCTACGTCCTGGAGAACGCCGGCAAGCTGGAGTTCCCGTTCCGCCGCTACCAGGTGCAGAAGGTCTGGCGCGGCGAGCGTCCCCAGGACGGCCGCTACCGCGAGTTCACCCAGGCCGACATCGACGTGGTCGGGCGCGACGTCCTGCCGTTCCACCACGACGTCGAGGTCACGCGTGTCATGGTCGACGCCCTGAGCCGGCTGACCGACCCGGCCCGCCTCGGGCTACCGGGCTTCCGGCTCCAGGTCAACAACCGCAAGCTGATCCAGGGCTTCTACGCCGGGCTCGGCGTGGCCGAGGGTGACGCCACCGACGAGGTGATGCGCCTGGTCGACAAGCTCGACAAGCTCCCGGTGGAGAAGGTGCACGAGCTCCTGGTGGCCGAGGCCGGCGTCGACGCCGCCACGGCCGACCGCGTGCTCGCGCTGGCCACCATCCGGGCCACCGACGACTCCTTCGTCGCGCAGGTGCGCGACCTCGGCGTCTCCCACGACCTGCTGGACGAGGGGCTCGAGGAGCTCGCGGCCCTGGTGCGGGCCTGCGCCGACCTGGTGACCGACCGCGTGCGGGTCGAGGCGGACCTCTCGATCGCCCGGGGCCTGGACTACTACACCGGCACGGTGTTCGAGACGCGCCTGGACGGCTACGAGTCGCTGGGCTCGATCTGCTCCGGTGGGCGCTACGACGCGCTCGCCACCGACGGGCGCTCGACCTACCCCGGGGTGGGGATCTCGCTCGGCGTCAGCCGCGTGCTCGTGCCGCTCCTGGCCCGCACCGGCCTCGCGGCCGACCGTGTGGTCCCCAGCGCCGTGGTCGTGGCCGTCAACGACGAGGACTCACGCGCCGCCTCCGACGCCGTCGCCCACGCGTTGCGCTCGCGCGGCGTGCCCTGCGAGGTCGCCGCCTCCGCGCAGAAGTTCGGCAAGCAGATCCGCTACGCCGAGCGACGGGGCGTGCCGTACGTCTGGTTCCCTCCCGCGGCCGACGCGGATGCCGAGGGAAGCCACCAGGTCAAGGACATCCGGACGGGGGAGCAGCACGAGGTCGACCCGGCCACGTGGTCCCCTCCAGCCGAGGACCTGCGACCGCGCGTCTCCACCCCAGACCGACCCAGTCACCCGTGAACGACAGCGACGAACAACCAGGTCTCGAGGCTCGCTCCACTCGCGCCTCGACCACCGAAAGGAAGCAGCAGTGATCCGCACCCATGACGCCGGGGCCCTCCGCCCCGAGCACGTCGGCCAGACCGTGACCCTCGCCGGGTGGGTGGCCAACCGTCGCGATCACGGTGGGGTGGCCTTCCTCGACCTGCGCGAGGCCTCCGGCATCGTCCAGGTCGTCGTGCGCGACGAGGAGGTCGCCCACCAGCTGCGCTCGGAGTACTGCCTGAAGGTCGTCGGGGAGGTCGTGGCCCGCAAGGACGGCAACGAGAACCCCAACCTCGCGACCGGTGCCGTCGAGGTCGTCGCCAGCGAGGTGGAGGTGCTCAGCGCCGCCGCACCGCTGCCCTTCCCCATCTCCGAGCACGTCGAGGTCGGTGAGGAGGCGCGCCTCAAGCACCGCTACCTCGACCTGCGCCGCCCCGGGCCCAACGCCGCGCTGCGGCTGCGCAGCAAGGTCAACAAGGCCGCACGCGACGTGCTGGACCGGCACGACTTCGTCGAGGTCGAGACCCCGACCCTGACCCGCAGCACCCCCGAGGGTGCCCGCGACTTCCTGGTGCCCGCGCGTCTGAAGCCCGGCAGCTGGTACGCCCTGCCCCAGAGCCCCCAGCTGTTCAAGCAGCTGCTGATGGTCGGCGGCATGGAGCGCTACTTCCAGATCGCGCGCTGCTACCGCGACGAGGACTTCCGTGCCGACCGCCAGCCGGAGTTCACCCAGCTCGACATCGAGATGTCCTTCGTCGAGCAGGACGACGTGATCGCCCTGGCCGAGGAGATCCTCGCGGCGCTGTGGGCCCTGATCGGCCACGAGGTCCCGACCCCGCTGCCCCGGATGACCTACGCCGAGGCGATGGCGCGCTACGGCTCCGACAAGCCCGACCTGCGCATGGGCCAAGAGCTCGTCGAGTGCACCGACTACTTCAAGGACACCCCGTTCCGTGTGTTCCAGGCGCCGTACGTCGGTGCCGTGGTCATGCCCGGCGGCGCCAGCCAGCCGCGCAAGCAGCTCGACGCCTGGCAGGAGTGGGCCAAGCAGCGCGGCGCCAAGGGCCTGGCCTACGTCCTCGTGGGCGAGGACGGCGAGCTCGGGGGACCGGTCGCCAAGAACATCACCGACGAGGAGAAGGCAGGCCTGGCCGCCCACGTGGGCGCCCAGCCCGGTGACTGCATCTTCTTCGCCGCCGGGCCGGTGAAGTCCAGCCGTGGACTGCTCGGTGCAGCCCGCCTGGAGATCGGGCGGCGCTGCGGCCTGATCGACGAGGACGCGTGGTCCTTCCTCTGGGTCGTCGACGCGCCGCTGTTCGAGCCGGCCTCGGACGCGGTCGCCAGCGGCGACGTCGCCGTCGGCGCCGGCGCCTGGACCGCCGTGCACCACGCCTTCACCAGCCCCAAGGACGTCGACTCCTTCGACGACAGCCCCGGCGACGCGCTCGCCTGGGCCTACGACATCGTCTGCAACGGCAACGAGATCGGCGGCGGGTCGATCCGTATCCACCGCGAGGACGTCCAGAAGCGGGTCTTCTCCGTCATGGGGCTCGGCGAGGAGGAGGCGCAGGAGAAGTTCGGCTTCCTGCTCGACGCCTTCAAGTTCGGTGCCCCCCCGCACGGCGGCATCGCGTTCGGCTGGGACCGCATCGTCGCGCTGCTGGCCGGCACCGACTCGATCCGCGAGGTCATCGCCTTCCCCAAGTCCGGCGGTGGCTACGACCCCCTGACGGCGGCTCCGGCACCCATCACCGCCGAGCAGCGCAAGGAGGCCGGTGTGGACGCGAAGCCGGCGGAGGACGTCCCGAGGGAGTCCTGAGGCACGCGCCTTCCTGCGGCGGCGTCCCGACCGGTGAAACCCGGTTGCGGCGCCGCCGTTGCCGTGTCCGGATCGTTACCGCGAGGTGATCGTCCTCGGGACAGGGGTCACATAGAGTCGCGTCCGGCGCGCCGCAGGCGTGCGGCCGGGAGACCCTCGGCTGGCTGGACTGATGGGGAGAGCATGTCGGCAGAGACCGCCGGCCCCGAGACCCTGGGGCACCTGAGCGACGAGCCGAAGGGCGAGGACCCGGGGACCAAGGGACGCACCATCACCGGCAAGTCGCCCATGCGCATCGCGATGGGCCGACTGCTGCGCGACAAGATCGCCCTGGTCTGCATGGCCGTGGTCCTCTTCTTCGTCCTCATCGCGGTGTTCGCCGGGCCGCTGCAAAAGCTCTTCGGGGTCTCGACCGAGACGGTGCTGCCGTCGCAGTTCCTCAACCTCGACCTGACGCCCAAGGCCGAGTACGGCCCGCCGTACGGCCCGCTGACCATGGAGCACCCCTTCGGCATCGCGCCGCGCACGGCCACCGACAACCTCGCCTTCTGGCTCGAGGGTGCGCAGAACTCCCTGCAGATCGCCGCGATCGCGACCGTGCTCGCGATGCTGCTCGGCGTGACGCTGGGTCTGCTCGGTGGCTTCCTCGGCGGGGCCGTGGACCGGTTCCTCACCTTCGTCACCGACTTCTTCCTCACGCTGCCCTTCATCCTGGCCGCGCTGACGATCGCCCCGATCATCAACGAGCGGTTCCGCGACTCGCCCAACTACGCCACCGTGCAGGTCGTGGCGCTGATCGGAGTGCTCGCCGGCTTCGGCTGGATGTCGGTGGCCCGCCTGATCCGTGGTGAGGTCCTCTCGCTGCGCGAGCGCGAGTTCGTCCAGGCCGCCCGGGTGATGGGCATGCCCACCGGTCGCCTGCTCATCAAGGAGCTGCTGCCCAACCTGGTCGCGCCGATCGTGGTCGCCTCCTCGCTGATGCTCCCCGCGTTCGTCTCCGCCGAGGCCGGCCTGGCGTTCCTCGGCATCGGAGTGACGACTCGTCCCTCGTGGGGCCAGACCCTCAACCAGGGCATCTCGTTCTTCGAGACCTACCCGCTCTACCTCTACCAGCCCCTGATCGGGATCGTGCTGCTCGTGCTGGCGCTCAACCTCCTCGGAGACGCGCTGCGCGACGCGCTCGACCCCAAGACCCGCCGCTGAGCGGGACACCCCCCCCACGTCGCCCGGGAAAGCCTTCCCGGGTGCGCACCAGAAAGGAAATGCCAGACATGAGACGGACCAAGCCGCTGGCAGCGCTCGCCGTTGCCTCGCTCCTGGCCCTGGCCGCCTGTGGATCCGGAGACGGGCCCGGCGAGGGCACCGAGGGCTCCTTCGGGGAGACCGACGCAGGCAAGGACAAGGACCCCAACGCCGAGGGCCCCGCGCCCGAGGTCGAGGGCGCCGAGTCGGGTGGCACCATCACGGTGTTCCTTCCCGGTGACTACGGCCCGGACGACCTGGACCCCACCAACGGGTGGTCCGTGACCGGCAACTCGATCCAGCAGGCGCTCACCAGCCGCTCGCTGACCCAGTACCGCGTCGACTCCGACGGCAACGCCACCCTGGTCCCCGACCTCGCGGTCGACCTGGGTCAGCCCAACGACGACTACACCCAGTGGACCTTCCAGCTGCGTGACAACGCCAGCTGGGAGGACGGCTCGCCGATCACGGCCGAGGAGGTCGCCTTCGGCATCGCCCGCTCGATGGACTCCACCGCCTTCCCCGGCGGCCCGGGCACCGAGTACTCCACCCAGTTCTTCGCCGGTGCGGACGAGTTCGAGGGTCCCTACACCGACAAGGACACCGACTGGACCGAGTGGGAGGGTGTGGAGTTCGACAACGACGCCAACACCGTCACCATCAACATGTCCAAGTCGTTCCCCGACATGGACTACTGGGGCGCCTTCATGGCGATCGGCCCCGCCCCGCTGGGCAAGGCCTCCAACCCGCCGGCCTACGGTCAGAACATCATGTCCAACGGCCCCTACAAGGTCGAGTCCTTCAAGGCCCAGGACGAGCTCGTCCTGGTCAAGAACGACCAGTGGGACCCCGAGTCGGACCCGGCGCGCCACCAGTACGCCGACAAGTTCATCTTCAAGTTCAACGCCGACCCGGACCAGACCGACCAGATCATGCTGTCGGACAACACCGAGTCGCAGACCGCGATCTCCAACGACCTGTCGGCGTCGAGCTACCAGAAGGCGCTCGACACCCTGGGTGACCGCCTGGTCCAGCAGTCGGCGCAGTGCACCGGCTTCCTGTACCCGGACTACGAGAAGACCGACATGGCCTTCCGCAAGGCGATCGCCTACGGCTACCCCTACGAGGACGTCTGGGCCGCCACCGGCCAGGTGCCCGGCGTGACCCGCGTCCAGGCGAACTCGATCATGCCCCCGGGCATGGCCGGCAAGCCGGACTACTTCGTCGACGGTGAGGCGTTCAGCTACGACCCGGAGAAGGCCAAGGAGCTCCTCGCGGAGTCCGAGGTCGAGCCGCTGTACTCCGCCATCTACTACGAGCCCGACCCGCTGGCCGTCGCCGGCGCGAAGGTCGCCCAGAAGGGCCTCGAGGAGGCCGGCTTCACGGTCAAGTACACGCCGGTCCAGGAGTCGCCGTACTCCACCTGGACCAACCCCGACGACAAGCTCAACAAGAGCCTGACCGTCCGCGGCGTGAACTGGTGCTCGGACTGGCCCTCGGGCTCGACCTTCATCCCGTCGCTGTTCCGTGGTGGCGCCACCTACAACACCGGTGGTTTCCAGGAGGACGAGATCGACGAGATGATCGCTGACGTCCCGAGCCTCCCGATCGAGGAGCAGGCCGACGCCTGGGGCGACATCGACGAGAAGATCATGACCGAGTTCTTCCCGGCCATCCCGGTGAACTACTACAACAACCTGTTCACCTTCGGCTCGAAGATCGGCAACCCCTCGGGTGACGAGGCCTTGGGCGCGCCGAACTACAAGAACGTCTTCGTGATGCAGTGAGCGCCCAGCGCTCCCTGAACCACTGACGGTTCCGGGTGTCCCCGCCGATCGCGGCGGGGACACCCACCCCATCGCGGGAGACCCCCGGGGACTCGTCCCCGGGGGTCCTTCCCCGCCGGGCCACCGGCCCACCGGCTCCCTGGCCCCCTCGTCCACCCCGCCACTCCCACAAGGAGACCTGCGATGTTCGCCTACATCGTCAAGCGGCTGCTCGCCGGCATCGTCGTGATGCTGCTGGTGTCGCTGTCGATCTTCCTGCTCTTCTGGTACGGCCCCAGCGAGCCCGCGCGCGCGATCTGTGACACCAAGACATCCCAGCGCTGCACGCCGGCCAAGCTCGAGGTCTTCACCGAGGAGCTGGGCTACAACAACGCGTGGTACACCGAGTTCCCGGAGTACGTCGGGGGCATCTTCACCGGCCGCGACATCACCATCGCGAGCCAGACCACCCGCTGCGACGCGCCCTGCCTGGGTCTGTCGTACAAGAACGGCAAGCCGGTCTGGGACGAGATGAAGGGCCGGCTGCCGGCCACCTTCTCCGTCGCCATCGGTGGCGCCTTCCTCTACCTCCTCCTCGGCGTGCCCCTGGGCGTGGCCGCCGCGAGACGACGAGGCACCGTGGCCGACAAGTCGCTGGTCTCCAGCTTCCTCGTCCTGAGCTCGGTGCCCTACTACCTGTTCGCCCTGCTGACCTTCCTGTACTTCTCGGTGCTCTTCGAGGCGCCCTTCATCGGCAACCCCGGCTACGTGCCGTTCACCGAGAGTCCCTCGGGCTGGGTGGGCGGCCTGGCGCTGGCGTGGATCTGCCTGGGCATCTTCGGATGCACCCAGTACACCCGCTACTCCCGTGGCGCCATGGTCGAGGCGCTGAGCGAGGACTACGTCCGCACCGCCAAGGCCAAGGGCCTGCCGCAGCGCGAGGTGGTCTACAAGCACGCGCTGCGCGCCGCCCTGGTGCCGGTCGTGACGATCTTCGGCATCGACTTCGGCACCCTGCTGGCCGGCACCATCTTCACCGAGAAGATCTTCGACATTGACGGGATCGGGCTGTGGGCCCTGCTGGCCGTGGGCCAGAAGGACCTGCCGATCGTGCAGGCGACCGCGCTGTTCGCGGCGGTCGCGCTGATCCTGTCCAACCTGCTCGTGGACCTGCTCTACAGCGTCCTCGACCCGAGAGTGAGGCTGTCGTGAGCGACCCGTTCCTCGTCGTCGAGGACCTGACGGTCAAGTTCCCCACCGAGGACGGCCTGGTCAACGCGGTCACCGACCTCAGCTACACGGTGGAGCAGGGCAAGACCCTGGGCATCGTGGGGGAGTCCGGCTCGGGCAAGTCCGTGTCGTCGATGGCCGTGCTCGGCCTGCACGACATGCGCACCGCCCGCATCACCGGCTCCATCAAGGTCGGCGGCCAGGAGGTCGTGGGCCTGGGTGAGTCCAAGCTGCGCAAGCTGCGGGGCAAGGAGGTGGCGATGATCTTCCAGGACGCGCTCGCCGCCCTGCACCCCTTCTACAAGGTGGGCTCGCAGCTGGCCGAGGCCTATCTCGTGCACCACCCGAAGGCCTCCAAGCGCGAAGCGCGCCGCAAGGCGATCGAGATGCTCGACCGGGTCGGCATCCCGCAGCCTGACCGACGTGTCGACGACTTCCCGCACCAGTTCTCCGGCGGCATGCGCCAGCGCGCGATGATCGCGATGGGCCTCATCAACGACCCGAAGCTCCTCATCGCCGACGAGCCCACCACCGCGCTCGACGTCACGGTGCAGGCACAGATCCTCGACCTGCTGCAGGATCTGCAGCGCGAGTTCAACTCCGCGGTCATCATCATCACCCACGACCTCGGCGTCATCGCCGAGATGGCCGACGACATCCTGGTGATGTACGGCGGCCGCGGGGTCGAGAAGGGTCCGGCCAAGGAGGTCCTGACGCGACCGCAGATGCCCTACACCTGGGGCCTGCTCTCCAGCGTGCCGGACGTCCACGGCGACACCGCCTCCAAGCTGGTGCCGATCCCCGGCAACCCGCCCAGCCTGCTGGACCCGCCGACCGGCTGCGCGTTCCACCCCCGCTGCGCCCACGTCGACAAGGTGCCGGGCAACAAGTGCGTCACCGAGCTGCCGCCGCTGACCGCCGGTCCGACCGGGGCCGGGCACCTCAACCGCTGCCACCTCGCCGACCCGGTGGGTGTGTTCGAGAACGAGGTGCTCCCCGTGATCGCCCCCGAGCTGCTCGAGGAGAGCTGACCTGATGACGGACGTCAACCACCCTCCGCACGACCCCGAGAACCCGGCGGTCACCGAGGGCGAGGAGCTGTCTGCCAGCAACGAGGAGCAGAAGCTCACCTTCGCCCAGCTCGCGCAGACCGGCCACGCACCCACCGAGCTCGACCCCGACGCCGAGCCGGTGCTCAGCGTGGACAACCTGAAGATGTACTTCCCCGTGAAGTCCTCGGGCCTGGTCCGCCGCACCATCGGCCACGTCCAGGCCGTCGACGGCATCTCCTTCCAGGTGCCCCGCGGCGGTTCGCTGGGCCTGGTGGGGGAGTCCGGCTGCGGCAAGTCCACGACCGGCCGCCTCATCACCCGGCTCTACACCCCGACCGGCGGGTCGATGCAGTTCGGCGAGAAGAAGCAGGACATCGCCCGGATGTCCAACCGCGAGCTGAAGCCGCTGCGCCGTGACGTGCAGATGATCTTCCAGGACCCCTACACCTCGCTGAACCCGCGGCACACCGTGGGCGCGATCGTGGGTGCGCCGCTGGAGGTCCACAACGTGGTGCCGAAGAACAAGGTGCTGCCGCGGGTCCAGGAGCTGCTCGAGGTGGTCGGGCTCAACCCCGAGCACTACAACCGCTACCCCAACGAGTTCTCCGGCGGTCAGCGCCAGCGCATCGGCATCGCCCGCGCGCTGACGCTGAACCCCAAGCTGCTGGTGGCCGACGAGCCGGTCTCCGCGCTCGACGTGTCGATCCAGGCACAGGTGATCAACCTGCTCCAGGACCTCCAGCAGGAGTTCGACATCGCGTTCCTCTTCATCGCCCACGACCTGGCCGTCGTGCGGCACTTCTGTCCCGAGGTCGCGGTCATGTACCTCGGCAAGATCGTGGAGATCGCGGACCGCGAGAGCATCTACAACCACGCACACCACCCCTACACCCAGGCCCTGCTGTCGGCGGTTCCCGACATCAAGCAGGCCGGCCAGGGACGGCGCGAGCGCATCCGGCTCGAGGGCGACGTGCCCAGCCCGATCAACCCGCCCTCGGGGTGCCGGTTCCGCACCCGCTGCCCGCTGGCCCAGGAGATCTGCGCCAAGGTCGAACCGCCGCTGCTGCAGATCGGCCCGCGCCACAAGGTCGCCTGCCACTTCGCCGGCGAGATCGGGCGCCACCCGGCGACGCCGGTGACCTCCGGCCTGCTCGGTGTCGACCGCCAGGGCAGCCCCGACCCCGCCGTCACCCCGCAGCCGGTCGGCACGAACCCGGGCTACGACAAGCAGTGGTTCGACCTGGACTCCCAGCAGATGGTCTCGGCCTGACCGGCCCCTGACGGACCCAGCGATGGACGAAGGTCTCTTCGCCGCCCCCGGTGCACCCACCGGGGGCGGCGGTTCGCTCTCGGCCAACACGACCGCCTCGGCGCCGTTGGCGGTGCGGATGCGCCCGCGCACCCTCGACGAGCTGGTCGGGCAGCCGCAGCTGCGCGAGCCTGGCTCGCCGTTGCGGCAGCTGATCGAGGACCAGCGCTCACTCTCGCTGCTGCTGTGGGGACCCCCGGGCACCGGCAAGACCACGATCGCCTCGATCGTCAGCCGGCAGACCGATCGCCGGTTCGTGGAGGTCTCCGCGGTCAGCGCCGGGGTCAAGGAGGTGCGCGCGGCCATCGAGTCGGCGCGCCACGAGCTGGTCCAGGGCGGGCGGGAGACGGTGCTGTTCGTCGACGAGGTGCACCGCTTCTCCAAGGCCCAGCAGGACGCGTTGCTGCCCGGTGTGGAGAACCGCTGGGTCACCCTCGTGGCGGCGACGACCGAGAACCCCTTCTTCTCCGTCATCTCCCCGCTGCTCTCCCGCAGCCTGCTGCTGCGGCTGGAGTCCCTCGACGACGACGACGTACGCCGGGTGGTCGACCAGGCCCTGGCCGACGATCGCGGGCTGGCGGGGCGCTTCACGCTCACCGAGGAGGCGGCGACCCACCTGGTCCGGCTTGCCGGGGGAGACGCACGTCGGTCGCTGACCTACCTCGAGGCCGCGGCCGGTGCCGCGGCCGGCCGTGGCCTGGAGGAGATCGACCTGGAGACGGCCGAGACGGCCGTGGACCAGGCGGCCGTGCGCTACGACCGGCAGGGCGACCAGCACTACGACGTGACGAGCGCCTTCATCAAGTCCGTGCGCGGCTCCGACGCCGACGCCGCCATGCACTACCTGACGCGGATGATGGAGGCGGGGGAGGACCCTCGCTTCATCGCCCGCAGGCTGGTCATCCTCGCCAGCGAGGACATCGGCCTGGCCGACCCCTCCGCACTCACGACCGCCGTGGCGGCCGCCCAGGCCGTCCAGCTCATCGGCATGCCCGAGGCGGCCTTCAACCTCGCCCACGCCACGATCGCCCTGGCCGTCGCGCCCAAGTCCAACGCGGTCACCACGGCGCTGGCCGAGGCCTCGGCCGACGTGCGGGCCGGCAAGATCGGCCCGGTGCCGGCACACCTGCGCGACGCCCACTACAGCGGTGCGAAGAAGCTGGGCCACGGGTCGACGTACACCTACAGCCACGACGAGCCGTTCGGCATCGCCGAGCAGCAGTACGCACCCGACGTGGTGGCCGACGCCCGCTACTACCGCCCCAAGGAGATCGGCGCGGAGAGCGCGATCAAGGAGCGGTGGGAGCGGGTTCGGCGGCTCATCCGCGGCAGGTAGGGTTCTGGCCCATGAGCGAGGAGTGGAGCGCGCCCGCGTGGGCGGTCCTGGCGGTGCTGGGCACCGTGGCCGCGCTGCTGCTCCTCCTGCTGGCCGCCCTGGTCGTCGTCGTGGTCACCACCCGACGCACCCTCGCGCGCACCGACGCCGAGTCCGCAGTGGTGCTCGACCGTCTGCTGCACCTGGAGCAGACGCTGGCCACCCGAGCGGTGCGGGAGGTCCGCGCCGAGGAGACGGAGTACCTCATCACGCACCTGGGCGAGGACGCCCCGGGCGAGCGTGACGCCGACGACGCTCCCCCCGCCCCGATGCTCCCCGCGCCGGTCTTCGCGGACATGGTGCTGCGCGAGACCGCGGTGCAGGCGACCACGCTCGCCGCCGGCCTGCGCCGGGCGCTGAGCCCGGAGGTGCGTCACCGCATCCGCTTCGAGATGCGTCGCGAGGTCAAGCGGGCCCGCAAGCAGCGCCGCGCCGACCTGCGCGCCGCGCGCCGCGACCTGCACGCCCGCCAGCGAGCGGCGGAGCAGGCCGCATGAGGCGCGGCCTCTGGTTCGCAGCCGGGGCCGGGGCCGGGATCTACGCCATGGTGCGTGGACGCCGCGCTGCCGAGGTCCTCACCGCGGACGGTCTCCAGGACCGACTCGGGGCGCTCGCGCTCGGCGCCCGGATGTTCCGTGACGAGGTGGCCCAGGGCCGCGCGGACGCCGAGACCGAGGTGCGCGCACGGTTGGGTGCGTCGAGCCTCGAGACCACCCCCCAGATCACCCACGACACGACCAAGCAGCTGGAGAGAGGGAACGACTGATGGAGACCGCCGAGATCCGACGCAGGTTCGTGGCGCACTTCGAGCGCCACGGCCACACGGTGGTCCCGTCGGCGTCGTTGCTGCTCGACGACCCGAACCTGCTGTTCGTCAACGCCGGCATGGTGCCGTTCAAGCCCTACTTCCTGGGCCAGGAGACCCCGCAGTGGGACCGGGCCACCAGCGTGCAGAAGTGCGTGCGGACCCTCGACATCGAGGAGGTCGGCAAGACGACCCGGCACGGCACGTTCTTCCAGATGTGCGGCAACTTCTCCTTCGGCGACTACTTCAAGGAGGGCGCGATCCGTTTCGCCTGGGAGCTGGTCACCGGCTCCCAGGACGACGGCGGCTACGGCTTCGACCCGGAGAAGATCTGGGTGACGGTGCTGCCCAGCGACACCGAGGCCAAGCAGCTGTGGCACGACATCGCGGGCCTGCCCTACGAGCGGATCCAGGAGCGTGGCCTGGAGGACAACTACTGGAACATGGGCGTCCCCGGCCCCGGAGGTCCCTGCTCGGAGATCTACATCGACCGCGGCCCGGAGTACGGCCCCGACGGTGGGCCCAACGCCGACGAGGACCGGTTCCTGGAGATCTGGAACCTCGTCTTCATGCAGGAGTCGCTCTCGACGGTCCGTTCAAAGGCCGACTTCGACGTCGAGGGCCCGCTCCCGGCCAAGAACATCGACACCGGCATGGGCCTGGAGCGCGTGGCGTACCTCCTCCAGGGCAAGGACAACCTCTACGAGATCGACGAGGTCTTCCCGGTCATCGAGAAGGCCGCGGAGCTGACCGGTCGCACCTACGGCGAGAACGCCGAGGACGACGTGCGCTTCCGCGTGGTCGCCGACCACGTGCGCAGCGCGCTGATGCTCATCAACGACGGCGTCACGCCCGGCAACGAGGCGCGTGGATACGTCCTGCGCCGCCTGCTGCGTCGCGCTGTGCGCTCGATGCGGCTGCTCGGCTACGACGGCCACGCACTGCGTGAGCTGATGCCGGTCAGCCGGGACCGGATGAAGAAGTCCTATCCCGAGGTCGAGACCGGCTGGGAGCGCATCAGCAGGGTCGCGTACGCCGAGGAGGAGACCTTCCGCAAGACGCTGGAGGCCGGCACGCAGATCTTCGACAACGCCGTGGCGTCGGTGAAGGAGTCCGGCGGCAGCGTGCTGGCCGGTGCCCAGGCCTTCGCCCTGCACGACACCTACGGCTTCCCGATCGACCTGACCCTGGAGATGGCCTCCGAGGCCGGCCTGAGCGTGGACGAGGCGGGCTTCCGCTCGCTGATGGCCGAGCAGCGCGAGCGGGCCAAGGCCGACGCTAAGTGCAAGAAGGGACAGCACGCCGATACCGGCGTCTACCGCGGGATCCTCGACGAGCACGGCCCGACCGACTGGCTGGCCTACGAGACCCTCGAGACCGAGTCCCGGGCCCTGGCCCTCCTGGTCGGTGGGGCGCCTGCCACGAGCCTGGCCCAGGGCGAGGTGGGCGAGCTGGTCCTGGACCGCACCCCGTTCTACGCCGAGTCCGGTGGCCAGGCCGCCGACGCGGGCATCATCGAGGTCGACGGTGCCCGGCTGGAGGTGCTCGACGTGCAGCGGCCGGTCCGTGGGCTGGTCGTCCACCAGGTCCGGGTCGTCGACGGCGAGCTGGTCCTCGGGTCGGGCAGCGCCCTGCACGCCCAGGTCGACCCCGAGTGGCGCCTCGGTGCCCGCCAGGCGCACTCCGGCACCCACGTGGTGCACGCGGCGCTGCGCGAGGTGCTTGGCCCCTCGGCGCTGCAGTCGGGCTCCTACAACCGTCCGGGCTACCTCCGCCTCGACTTCGGCTGGACCACCGGGCTCACGCCGACCCAGCTCAAGGACATCGAAGAGGTCTCCAACCGCGCGCTGCGCGCCGACCTCCCCGTCTCCTGGGACTACATGACCCTGCCCGAGGCCAAGGACTGGGGCGCCATCGCGCTGTTCGGCGAGACCTACGACGAGTCCAAGGTCCGCGTCGTGGAGATCGGCGGCCCCTGGTCGCGCGAGCTCTGCGGTGGCACCCACGTCGACCACTCCTCGCAGATCGGCACCGTCGTGGTCACCGGCGAGGCGTCGGTCGGCTCGGGCAACCGGCGCATCGAGGCCTACACCGGTGTCGAGGGCTTCTCCTACCTCGCCCGCGAGCGCGACGTGGTGAACCAGCTCACCGGCCTGCTCAAGACCCAGCCCGACGACCTCGTGGGTCGCGTCGGCGACCTGGTCGAGCGTCTCAAGGCCGCCGAGAAGGAGATCGAGCGCGCGCGCGTCGCCCAGCTGCTCGCCGCGGCCGGTCAGGTGGCGGCGTCGGCGACGAAGGTCGGACCCGTCAACGTGGTGGCCCACCGGGCCGACGGCGCGGGCGGCGGCGACGTCCGGACGCTCGCGACCGACGTACGCGGCCGGCTTCCGCAGGGCGAGCCCGGTGTCGTCGTGGTGATCGGCGTGGCCGACGGCAAGGTCGCCGTCGTTGCCGCGGCCAACGACCTGGCCCAGGAGCGCGGCGTCTCCGCCGGCGACCTGGTGCGCGCGGTGACCCCGCTGCTCGGCGGCAAGGGCGGCGGCAAGGCCGACGTCGCGCAGGGCGGCGGCACCGACGCCTCGCGCGTCGACGAGGCGCTGGCCCTGGTGAGCACCGAGGTCGGTCGCGCGGTCGGGGCCTGATGCGGCACGGCACCCGGCTGGGGATCGACCCGGGCGACGCCCGGATCGGCGTCGCGCGCAGCGACCCTTCCGGCTTCCTCGCCACGCCCGTGGAGACCGTGCGGCGGGGCAAGGGCGACCTCGCGCGGCTGCGGCGCATCGTCGCGGAGCTGGAGGAGGAGACCGCGGTCCTGGAGGTCGTGGTCGGTCTGCCGCGCTCGCTCGGCGGCGGGGAGGGACCAGCGGCGGCGAAGGTGCGCGATTTCGCGACGCAGCTGGCCGAGCGGGTGCCGGTGCCGGTGCGCCTGGTCGACGAGCGGCTCTCCACCGTGTCGGCGGAGGCTATGCTCCGCGACCAGGGTCGCAAGGGAAGCAAGCGACGTGCGGTGGTCGACCAGGCCGCCGCGGTGGTGATCCTGCAGCACGCGCTGGACACCGAACGTGCCTCGGGCAACCCGCCGGGGGAGATCCTGGAGAGGCAGTCATGAGCGAGGACCCCCACCGCGACGAGCCCATCGACGCCGCTGAGCACGCCGAGGATCTGCCGCACGAGGGCGGGCGTCGCCGTCGTCGCCGCAGCCGGGTCCCCGGCTGCGTCGCGGTGCTCGTGGCCCTGGCCGTGGTGGGCGGCGGCCTGTGGTGGGCCGGCAACGCCGGGATGGCCTTCCTGCGCGACCTGGCCTCGGACCCCGACGACTACCCCGGCCCCGGCAAGGGGTCGGTCACCATCGAGGTGGTCAGCGGGGACACCTCGACGGTCATCTGCCGGGCCATGAAGGAGAAGGACGTCGTCGCGTCGGTGGACGCGTGCATCGCCGCGGCCAACGCCGACCCCGACGCCGGAGGCATCCAGGTCGGGTTCTACGAGTTGCAGAAGCAGATGGCCGCCGCCGACGCCATCGACGTGCTGGTCGACCCCGCCAACATCGTCAAGAGCAGCCTGACCATCCCCGAGGGTCTGCGGGTCGTCGACATCGTCGAGCGGCTGGCCGAGAGCACCGACTACGAGGTGAAGGACTTCGAGAAGGTCCTGGCCAAGCCCGACAAGATCGGTCTGCCCGACTACGCGGGCGGCGACGCCGAGGGCTACCTCTTCCCGGCGACCTACGACTTCGGCCCCAAGGCCAAGCCCAAGGACATGCTGACCGCCATGGTCGACCGGTGGCGCCAGGCCGCCGACGCGGCCGGGCTCGAGCAGGCCGCCGAGGAGCTCGGCTACACCCCGCACGAGCTGATGACGATCGCCAGCCTCGTCGAGGCCGAGGGACGCGGCGAGGACCAGCCCAAGGTGGCCCGGGTCATCTACAACCGCCTCGAGATCGAGCCGAACCCGTCCGCGGGCTTCCTGCAGGTCGACGCCGCGGTCAACTACGCGCTGGGCCGTGAGCCGATCGCCCGCCTGACGACCGACGAGATCGAGTCGGTCTCGGACTCGCCCTACAACACCTACACGCAGAAGGGCCTCCCGCCGGGGCCGATCGAGGCCCCCGGCGACGCCGCCATCGACGCGGCGGCGAACCCGGCCGACGGTCCGTGGTTCTTCTACGTCACCGTCAACCTGCGCACCGGCGAGACCAAGTTCACCGACGACTACGACGAGTTCCTCGGCTTCAAGCGCGAGCTGGACGAGTACTGCGCCACCCAGTCCGACCGGTGCTGAGCCGGGGGCGATGACGTGACCACGCGCTGCGCGGTGCTGGGCGACCCGGTGGAGCACTCGCTCTCACCGGTCCTGCACCGTGCGGCGTACGACGAGCTCGGCCTGGCCGACTGGTCCTACGACGCGGTGCGGGTGCCGGGCGGCACGCTGGCCGGCTACCTCGACGGCCTCGACGACTCCTGGCGCGGGTTGTCGCTGACGATGCCGCTGAAGCGCGAGCTGCTGGCGCTGGCCGACGAGCGCGGCTGGGAGTGCCACCCGCGGGTGCGCGCCGCCGGGGGTGCCAACACCCTGGTGCGTGAGTCGACGGGGTGGCGTGCGGACAACACCGACCTGCCGGGGGCGGCCACCGCCGTCCAGGAGAGGTACGCCGGTCCCGCGGACCGCGTGCTCGTGGTCGGCGGTGGGGCGACCGCGGCCTCGGTCGGGCTGGCCCTGTGCGACCTGGGGGCCACGCGCGTGCAGCTGCTGGTGCGCTCGGCCGAGCGGGCGCAGGAGACCCTCACGACCATCCGTGGCCACGACTCGGCACCCGAAGTGCTGGCCGTCGAGTCGGCCGACGAGGTCACGGCGGCCGACGTCCTGGTCTCGACGGTCCCGGCCGACGCCCAGGACCCGGGGCTGCTGGCGAGGACCGGCGCCGCGCTGCTCTTCGAGGCCCTCTACGACCCGTGGCCGACCCCGCTGGCGGCGGCGGCCGAGCGCGCGGGCACGACCGTCGTGTCGGGGTTGGACCTGCTGGTCCACCAGGCGGTGCTGCAGGTGGAGCAGATGACCGGGCACGCCGTGCCGGTCGGCGTCCTCCGCGCGGCCGGCGAGCGTGCGCTCACTGCGAGGCGCGGCGCGTGAGCTCCCCGCTGGGCGCGCTGGTCGGCGCGCTGGTGGGTGGCGCGCTGTGCCTGGCCGTCCCCTGGCTGGTCGCCCGCACCTCCGAGGTGCCACGTGGTCGCCGGCTGCTGCCCGGCGCGGTGCTGGCGGGGACGGTCGCCGGCGGGTCCGCCGGCGCGGCGCTCGACAGCGGCTGGGCGCTGGCCGCGGTGCTCCTTGCGACACCGGCCTGCGTGGCGTTGGCGTTCGTCGACTGGCACACCCGGCTGCTGCCCTCACGCATCGTGCTGCCCGCCACCGGTGCGGTGCTGGCCCTGTTGGCGGTGGAGTGGGCGGTCACCGGCGACCACGACGCGCCACTGCGCGCGCTCATCGGGCTGGTCGTGGCGCGCTCGATCTACTGGGTGCTCTGGTTCGTCCACTCGGCCGGCATGGGGTTCGGCGACGTGCGGCTGGCGGCCCTGCTCGGCGCGGTGCTCGGGCGCGCGGGATGGTCCGAGCTCGTCGTCGGCACCTACGCCCCGTTCCTGCTCTTCGCGGTGCCCGGGCTGCTGCTGGCGCTGGTGCGCCGCGACCGCAGCCTGCTGCGCGCCGCCTACCCCTTCGGTCCGTTCATGGTCGTCGGCGCGCTCCTGGGGGTCCTGGCCGGTCCCGCGCTGCTCGGTCTCATCACCGCGTGACCCCCGCGGGCGGGTCGGTGCCCGCGTGAAACACTGACGTCATGCTGCGTTGGCTCACTGCGGGCGAGTCCCACGGCCCGTCCCTGGTCGCGATCCTCGAGGGCCTGCCGGCCCATGTCCGGGTCACCTCCGACGACATCGCCGACTCCCTGGCGCGTCGACGCCTCGGCTACGGCCGGGGCGCACGGATGAAGTTCGAGCAGGACGAGGTCACCATCGTCGGGGGCGTGCGCCACGGGGAGTCCCAGGGCGGCCCGGTGGCCATCAACGTCGGCAACACCGAGTGGCCGAAGTGGGAGAAGGTCATGTCGGCCGACCCGGTCGACCCCGGTGAGCTCAAGGAGACCGGCCGCAACGCCCCGCTGACCCGCCCGCGCCCCGGCCACGCCGACCTCGCGGGCATGCAGAAGTACGACTTCGACGAGTCCCGCCCGATCCTCGAGCGCGCCTCGGCCCGCGAGACCGCCGCCCGCGTGGCGCTCGGACGCGTCGCCAGCAACTTCCTCGAGCAGGTCGGCGGCATCGGCATCGTCTCCCACGTCATCGAGCTCGGCGGGGTCCGCGCCCCGGCCGGCGTGTGGCCCGAGTCCGCCGACGCCGCGGTCGTGGCGGCGCTCGACGAGGACCCGGTCCGCTGCCTGCACCCCGAGACCGCCGCCGCCATGGTGGAGCGGATCGACCAGGCCCACAAGGACGGGGACACGCTCGGCGGGGTCGTCGAGGTCGTCGTGCACGGTCTGCCGCCGGGCCTGGGCTCGCACGTGCACTGGGACCGACGCCTCGACAGCCGGCTGGCCGGCGCCCTCATGGGCATCCAGGCCATCAAGGGCGTCGAGGTCGGCGACGGCTTCGAGCTCGCCGCGACCCCCGGGTCGCTGGCGCACGACGAGATGGTCCCTGGCGAGGGAGGCATCCGGCGTACCTCCGCGCGCTCCGGCGGCACCGAGGGAGGCATGACCACCGGCGAGGTGCTGCGTGTGCGCGCCGCGATGAAGCCGATCGCGACCGTCCCGCGCGCGCTGCGCACCGTCGACGTCGCCACCGGCGAGGAGGCCGTGGCCCACCACCAACGCTCCGACGTCTGCGCGGTGCCGGCGGCCGGCATCGTCGCCGAGGCGATGGTCGCGCTGGTGATCGCCGACGCCGTGCTGGAGAAGTTCGGCGGCGACTCGGTGGCCGAGACGCGCCGCAACCTCGAGGGCTACCTCGACGCGCTCCCCGACGTGCTGTCCTGGGCCCGTCCGTGAGCCCAGCAGTGGTGCTGGTCGGCCCGATGGGCGCCGGCAAGACGACGGTGGCCGAGCTGCTGGCGCGGCGCTGGGGCGTCGCGGTGCGCGACACTGACGCCGACATCGTGGCCGCCCAGGGACGCGAGATCTCCGACATCTTCGTCGACGACGGCGAGGCCGTCTTCCGCGCGCTGGAGCGCGAGGCCGTGGCACGTGCGCTGGCCGAGCACGACGGCGTTCTGTCGCTGGGCGGGGGAGCGGTGCTCGACGAGGGGACGCGTGCCCTGCTGGCTGACCACACCGTGGTGTTCCTCCAGGTGGGGCTCACCGATGCCGTCAAGCGCGTCGGGCTGGGCACCTCCCGGCCGCTGCTGATGGGCAACGTACGCGCCCGTGTGAAGGACCTGCTCGACGAGCGCACCCCGGTCTACGCCTCGGTCGCCACCCACACCGTCGACACCGACGGCCGCACCCCCGACGAGGTCGCCGACGAGGTCGAGTCGCTGCTCGAGGGAGCCCGGTCGTGAGCGGCGCGGGCTCCGAGAGCGTGCTGCACGTCGCGGGCCCCACGCCGTACGACGTCGTCGTCGGCCACGGGGTCGCCGGCCGTCTCACGGGGCTGCTGGGCGACCGGCCCTCGCGGGTCGCCCTCGTGGTGCCGGAGACGCTGCGCGACCTGGCGGCGCCGGTGCGCGAGGCCCTGGCCGACGCCTACCGGCCGACCGAGCTGGTCGTGCCCGACGGCGAGTCCGCGAAGACCGTGGCCACGGCGGCCGCCTGCTGGGAGACCCTCGGCGAGGCCGGCTTCACGCGCTCCGACGCCGTGGTGACCTTCGGCGGTGGCGCCACCACCGACCTCGGTGGCTGGGTGGCCGCCGGCTGGCTGCGCGGCGTGCCGGTCGTGCACGTGCCGACCACGCTGCTGGCGATGGTCGACGCCGCCGTGGGTGGCAAGACCGGCGTCAACACGGCTGCGGGCAAGAACCTCGTCGGTGCCTTCCACGAGCCGACCGGGGTGCTCTGCGACCTGTCGCTGCTGGGGACGCTGCCGCGCCCCGACCTGGTGGCCGGCATGGGCGAGGTCGTCAAGTGCGGCTTCATCGCCGACCCGCGCATCCTCGAGCTCGTCGAGACCACCGAGCCCGCCTCGCTCACCGCCGACAGCCCGGTGCTGCGCGAGCTGGTGGAGCGCTCGGTCCAGGTCAAGATCGACGTCGTCGTCGGGGACCTGAAGGAGACCGCCGGGACCGCCGGGGAGGGGCACCCCGGCCGCGAGGCGCTCAACTACGGCCACACCATGGGCCACGCGATCGAGCGGGCCGAGCGCTACGGCGTCCGGCACGGCGAGGCGGTGGCGATCGGCAGCGTGTTCGTCGCCGAGCTGGCGCGGCACGCCGGCGTGCTTGACGACACCACCGCCGACCGGCACGCCAGCGCCTTCGGGCGGGTCGGGCTGCCCACCGGCTACGCCGGCGCCGGCTACGACGAGCTGCGGGCGGCGATGGCGGTCGACAAGAAGTCGCGCGGCGACCAGCTGCGCTTCGTGGTGCTGCACGACGTCGGCGACCCCCGGGTGCTGGCGGGGCCGTCCGAGGAGCACCTCCGGGCGGCGTACGACGCGATGGTGGCGCGCGCATGAGCACCCGCGTGCTGGTCCTCAACGGGCCCAACCTCGGGCGGCTGGGCCGGCGGCAGCCGGAGATCTACGGGTCGACGACGCACGCCGAGCTCGCGCACCGCTGCGTGGAGTGGGGCAGAGAGCGCGGCCTGGAGGTGGAGGTGCGCCAGACCAACCACGAGGGCGTGCTGCTCGACTGGCTCAACGAGGCGGCCGACGACCGGGTCCCGGTGGTGCTCAACGCCGCCGCGTGGACCCACTACTCCTACGCGGTCTTCGACGCCTGTGCCCAGCTCGAGGCGCCGCTGGTGGAGGTGCACATCTCCCAGCCCAAGGACCGGCCCGAGGAGTTCCGCCACCACTCGGTGGTCACCCCGCACGCGGTGGAGGTCGTGGCCGGGCACGGGGTCGACGGCTACCGGATGGCCCTCGACGTGCTGGTCGAGCATCTCGGACAGTAGACTCCGCCGCTGGCCCCTCGGGCCTCTCTTGACACCTCAACACGAAGGCTGACGCGCGCGCATGGCAACGACGAACGACCTCAAGAACGGCATGGTCCTCAACATCGACGGCCAGCTCTGGTCCGTGGTGGAGTTCCAGCACGTGAAGCCGGGCAAGGGCCCCGCCTTCGTGCGCACCAAGCTGAAGAACGTCGAGTCCAACAAGACCGTCGACAAGACCTTCAACGCCGGCACCAAGGTCGAGACCGCCACGGTCGACCGCCGTAACTACCAGTACCTCTACAACGACGGCACGAGCTACGTCTTCATGGACACCAGCTCCTACGAGCAGCTCGAGGTCGCGCCCGAGATCGTCGGCGACGCCAGCAACTTCCTGCTCGAGAACAACGAGGCCATCGTGGCCACCAACGAGGGCCGTGTCCTCTTCGTCGAGCTCCCGCCGTCGGTCGAGATGGAGATCACCTTCACCGAGCCCGGTGTCGCCGGTGACTCCGCGACCGGCCGCACCAAGCCGGCGACCCTCGAGACCGGTCACGAGATCCAGGTCCCGCTGTTCATCAACCAGGGCGAGCGGGTCAAGGTCGACACCCGCGACTCGTCCTACCTGGGTCGTGTGAAGGGCTGATGTCCGCCCGCACCAAGGCCCGCAAGCGGGCTCTGGACGTGCTGTTCTCCGCCGAGCTGCGCGACGAGCAGCTCGTCGAGGCGCTCGAGCGGGTCATGACCGACGGCCCGGCGCCCACCAACGACTACACCGGCGTGCTGGTGCGCGGCGTGGCCGAGCACCTCACCGAGATCGACGAGCTGCTCACCCGCTTCTCCAAGGACTGGTCGCTCAAGCGGATGCCGACGGTCGACCGCAACGTGCTGCGTCTGGGGGTCTTCGAGCTGGTCTTCAGCGACGAGATCCCCGACCCGGTCGCGGTCTCCGAGGCCGTCGAGCTGGTCCGCGACCTGTCGACCGACGACTCGCCGACCTTCGTCAGCGGCGTTCTCAGCGCGATCATGCGCGACAAGCCGGCCGTCGGGGGCTGACGGTTCACCGGCCCGCTGGCAGGCTGGCCGCATGAGCACCGAGTGCGACCTCGTGGTCATCGGCCTCGGCCCCGGTGGCGAGGCCCTCGCGACGGGCGCGGCGCGCGCAGGACTGCGCGTCGTGGCCGTTGACAAGCACCTCGTGGGCGGTGAGTGCCCCTACTACGGGTGCATCCCGTCGAAGATGATGGTGCGCGCCGCCGACCTGCTGGCCGAGGCCGCACGGGTGGACGGCACCGCGGGGGAGACCTCCGTGACCGCGTCGTGGGCGCCGGTCGCCCGTCGCATCGCAGAGGAAGCCACCACCCACTGGGACGACCAGGTGGCGGTGGACCGCCTCGCCGACGCCGGCGCGACGGTGCTGCACGGCACCGGTCGGCTCGCCGGGCCCGGCGTCGTGGAGGTGACCGCGCCCGACGGCAGCGTCAGCACCTTCCGGGCCTCCCGCGGCGTCGTGCTGAACCCCGGCACCCGGCCGGCGCGGCTGCCGATCGAGGGACTGGCGGACACGCCGTACTGGACCAACCGGGAGGTCGTGCAGGTCACCGACCTCCCGGGCAGCCTCATCGTCATCGGCGGCGGCCCGATCGGCGCGGAGATCACCCAGGTGATGGCCAGGTTCGGCGTGCGCGTCACGCTGCTCGAGGCCGGGCCGCGCATCCTCGGCCCGCTGGAGCCGGAGGCGTCCTCGGTCGTGGCCGACGCGCTGGTCGCCGACGGGGTGCGGGTGATGGCGGGGGTGGAGATCGCGTCCGTGACGCACACCGATGGCACCTTCACCGTGACCCTGGGCGACGGGCAGGTCGTGCACTCCGACCGGCTGCTGGTCGCGGCCGGACGCACGCCCAACCTCGACGACCTGGGGCTGGAGACCGTCGGGCTGGACCCGACGGCGCGGACGATCGAGGTCGACGAGCGGCTGCGGGCCGGCGAGGGGCTGTGGGCGATCGGGGACGTGACCGGCCACGGCGCCTTCACCCACGTGTCGATGTACCAGTCGACGATCGCCCTGCGCGACGTCCTCGGCGAGGACGGCCCGCCCGCGAGCTACCACGCCCTGCCGCACGTGACCTTCACCGACCCGGAGGCCGGCGGGGTGGGGCTCACCGAGCAGCAGGCGCGCGACCGCGGCCTCTCGGTCCGGGTCGGCACGACGCCGTTGGAGCAGTCCTCCCGCGGCTGGTTGCACGGTCCGGGAGGGGCCGGCGTCATCAAGGTCGTGGAGGACGCCGACCGGGGCGTCCTGGTGGGCGCCACCGTCGTCGGGCCGGCCGGCGGCGAGATCCTCGGGCACCTGGCGCTCGCCGTGCACGCGGAGGTCCCGGTCGCCACGCTGCGCTCGATGATCTATGCCTACCCGACCTTCCACCGCGCGATCGAGTCCGCCCTCGACGACCTCGCCTGACCTCTCCTGACCACGGCCGGTGCCGCCCCGGACGGGTGGTGCGAGCACCGGTCCCGAGGGGTAGAGATCGGGCATGGGAGCGATCAAGGAGTCCGTCGGAGAGGTCGCCCACCGGGGTGACGACCACCCCTGGGTGAGGCACGCGGCACGAGCGGGGATGGCGGCGTACGGCGTCGTCAACCTGCTCATCGGGTGGCTGGCGCTGCAGCTCGCGCTGGGCGACCAGTCCGGCAAGACCGACAGCAGCGGCGCGCTGCACGAGCTGGCCAAGCAGCCGCTCGGCGCAGCGCTGGTGTGGGCGGTGGCCGTCGGCATGCTGCTGCTGGTGGTCTGGCGCACCGTCGAGGTGGTGGTCGACCACGAGTGGGGCGCCGGGGTGAAGGCCGTGATCTACGCGGCGATCGGGGTCTCGGCGATCAAGGTCGCCGTGGGCGAGGGCTCCAAGGGTGGGACGGACTCGTGGACCGCGCAGCTGATGAGCCTGCCGGGTGGTCAGCTGCTCGTGGGCGCGGTCGGGGTCGCGATCATCGGCTACGCGCTCAAGCAGGTGCACAAGGGCTGGACCGAGGGGTTCCGCGAGGACCTGGAGTCCGAAGGGCAGCGCGGGGACCTGGGGTCGGCGTACGTCACCCTCGGCAAGGTCGGCTACGTCGCCAAGGGCGTGGCGGTCGGGCTCGTCGGCGGGCTCTTCGTGTGGGCCGCGTGGGAGCACCAGGCCAAGAAGTCCGGCGGCCTCGACGTCGCCCTGCAGACGGTGCTGGACGCCCCTGCGGGTCCGGTGCTGCTGTTCGTCATCGCTCTCGGCATCATCTGCTACGGCGCGTTCTGCCTGGTCCGCGCCAAGCACCTGGACACCTGAGGTGGGGTCTGAGGACCGTGCCGAGGAGGTCGACGTCGTCGTCCTGGGCGTCGGCTCAGGAGGGGAGTACGCCGCCCGGCGGCTGGCTCGCGCCGGGCTGCAGGTGGCGGCCGTCGAGGAGCGCCTCGTGGGCGGTGAGTGCCCGTTCTGGGGCTGCACCCCCTCCAAGCTGCTGATCCACGCCGCCCGCGAGGGGCGTGCACTCCCGGCTGCGGCGGCACGCATCCGCGAGGCGACCCACGACTGGCACGACGACGGCCACGTCGGGCCGATGGAGGACGAGGGCGTGCGGGTGGTGCGCGGCCACGGCCACCTCGACGGTCCCGGGCGGGTGCGGGTCTCGACCGAGGACGGCGACCTGGTGCTCACGGGGCGGCGGGGCGTGGTGCTGAACACCGGGACGGCTCCGGCCGTCCCCCCGGTCCCGGGCCTGGACGGCACGCCGTACTGGACCAACCGCGAGGTGTTCGAGGTCGAGGAGGCGCCCGCCTCGCTGGCGGTCCTCGGCGCCGGCAACATCGGCTGCGAGCTCGCGCAGGCCTTCGCCCGGCTCGGCACCAGGGTCACCCTCCTCGAGTCCGCGGAGCGCATCCTCGTCCCCGAGGAGCCGGAGGCCGCCGAGGTCGTGACCCGGGTGCTGCGCGAGGAGGGCGTCGAGGTCCGCACCCGGGCGGAGGTCGCGCGGGTCGAGCACGACGGGTCGGGGTTCACCCTCGTCACCGGGACGGGTGACGTGCGGGTCGACCACCTGCTGGTGGCGACCGGACGGCGCCCCCACCTCGCCGACGTCGGGCTGGAGACCGTCGGGCTGGACCCGGACTCCGACACCGTCGCGGTCGACGAGCACTGCCGTGCCGCGGAACGCCTGTGGGCGGTGGGCGACATCACCGGCCACGGCGCTTACACGCACATGTCGCTCTACCAGGGCAGAATCGCGGTCCACGACATCCTGGAGCAAGACGGTCCGCCCGCCACCTACCACGCGGTCTCGCGCGTCACCTTCACCGATCCCGAGGTCGCCGGCGTGGGCCTGACGGAGGCGCAGGCGCGGGAGCAGGGCATCGTCGTGGTGACCGGCACCGCCGACATCGGCAGCAGCCCGCGGGGCTGGATCGACGAGGCCGCCGGTGTCGTCAAGGTGGTCGCCGACGCCGGGAGCGGCGTGGTGGTGGGAGCCAGCGTCGTGGCGCCGTACGGCGGCGAGGTGCTGGGTCTGCTGTCCACGGCCGTCCATGCGCGGCTCCCCGTGCCGACGCTGCGGGGCATGCACTTCGCGTACCCGACGTTCCACCGCGTCGTGGAGCGGGCACTGCGCGACACCGGCCTGTAGGCGGGGAGCGGGGTGGTGGAAGCCGGCAGGCACGAGGTGGTGTGACGGCGCCGAGGGGTGGGAAGAAGCCGCTCATGACGCAGGGACATCTCGGGGACACCAGCGACCGTCTCTACACGACCGACGAGCTGACCGCCTACGGCCGCCGACGCGACGTCGAGGCCACCCGCGTGGCGGGCGCGCCGCTCGCGCCCGCCCACCAGCCCGCCCATCAGCCCGCCCATCAGTCGGCCCATCAGCCCGCCCATCCGTCGGCCCAGCAGGCTGCGCCGGCGGTCGAGGACCCGCAGGGGCCGCGCCGCTTCATGAGCGCCACGGACTTCCTGGACCGACGGGCCGAGGAGGTCGGCCTGGGGCCGGCGACGTGGGGCTGGCGCGGCTGGGTCAACCGGATCACCCGCGGGCTCGCGGACCTGGCGATGGGGCCTGCGGAGGCCGAGCACGAGACGCTGCGGCGTACCGTGCAGAGGGACTTCGACGGTCCGCGGACGATCGCGTTCATCAACCCCAAGGGCGGTGCGGCGAAGACGACGGGCGTGCTGGCGGCCGGCTACACCTTCGGCACCGTGCGCGGCGGGGGCGTGGTCGCGTGGGACAACAACGAGACCCGCGGGACGCTCGGCATCCGCGGCACCCGGAGCACGCACCGCAACACCACCCGCGAGCTGCTGGAGGACCTGGAGAAGTTCAGCGACGTCTACCAGTCGCGGATCGGCGACCTGGGGGCGTTCGTGCGCTCGCAGGGTGACGCACACTTCGACGTGCTGGCCTCCGACGAGCGGCCCGACGTCACGGGCACGATCCGCGCGGACGACTACCTCGCGGTGCACCGGCTGCTGGAGCGGTTCTACCGGATCCTGCTCATCGACACCGGCAACAACATGCGCGCCGAGAACTGGCTGGCCGCCGCCGAGTCCGCCGACCTGCTGGTCGTGACCTCGACGGTGCGCGAGGACACCGGCTACTCCGGCCTGTGGATGCTCGATGCGCTGCAGGACGCCGGCTACGCCGACCTCAAGCACAAGACCGTCACCGTGCTCTCCGACCCCTCGCCGACCGTCGACGACAAGCTGGCCGCCGACCTGGTCGACGTCTACGAGCAGCGCACCCGCGCGGTCTACCGGGTGCCCTACGACCCCGCGCTGGTCGCGGGCTCGGTCGTGCCCTACTCGCAGCTGTCGAAGGCCACGCGTCAGTCGTGGCTGCGGGCGGTCGCGGGCATGGCCGAGGCGCTGTAGGACGCCGGCATCGCCGCGCTGGCCATGGGGCTGGGGCACTCTGGCAGGCTCGGGACCATGCGTGCAGTCGTCTACCGCGAGACCGGGTCCGCCGCCGACGTCCTGGAGGTCGTGGACCGGCCGGTCCCCACACCCGGGCCGGGGGAGGCGCGGGTGCGCGTCGTGCGTGCAGGGGTCAACCCCACGGACTGGAAGTTCCGCGCCAACGGCATGAACGGCGCGTGGGACGAGGTCGTCCCCGGCCAGGACGGCGCCGGTGTCGTCGAGGAGGTGGGGCCCGGTGTCACCGAGCTCGCCGTCGGTGACCGGGTCTGGACGATCCTCGCGCAGTACCAGCGCCCCGGCGGCACCGCCGCCGAGCACACGGTCCAGCCGGTCTCCCGGCTGGTGCGGCTGCCGGACGGCGCGTCGTTCGACCTCGGTGCCTCGCTCGGCGTCCCCGCCGTCACCGCGCACCGCGCCCTGACCTCGGGCCCGGTCGCTCGGCTCTCCCCGGGGGCGTTGGACGGACTCACCGTCCTGGTCGCCGGCGGCGCCGGTGCTGTCGGCAACGCCGCCATCCAGCTGGCGCGGTGGGCCGGTGCGACGGTCGTCGCGACCGTGAGCAGCGAGGAGAAGGCGGCGCTGGCCCGTGCGGCCGGCGCCCAGCACACCGTGGACTACACCGACGGCCCCGCCGCGACCGTCGCCGGCGTACGCGCGGTGGCGCCGGAGGGCGTCGACCTCGTCGTCGAGGTCTCGCTGGCGACGAACGTCGCGGTGGACGTCGACGTGCTCAGGGTGCACGGCACACTCGCCTACTACGCCGACAACGGCGGTCCCGAGGCGGTGGTGCCGGTGCGCCCGACGTTCGCGAAGAACCTGCGGCTGCAGGGCGTGCTGCTCTACACCCTCGACCCCGACCTGCTCTCGGCCGCGGCCGCCGACGTGACCGCCGCCGTTGAGGCCGGAGCGCTGCGGGTCGGCGAGGACGCCGGGCTGCCGCTGCACCACTACCCGCTCGAGCAGGTCTCCGACGCGCACGCGGCCGTCGAGGGCGGGGCCGTGGGCAAGGTGCTGATCGACGTCGCCGACGCCTGAGCGGCGCGCGCGAGCGCTGCGGCCTGACCGTCAGAGCGTGGTGGTGCCGTCGGGGTGGACGAGGTAGCGCAGGCTGTGGGGGCTGGTCCAGAGCCAGGTGGTGGGGGTGAGCTGGTCGTAGTCCCATTGCCCGTCGGGGGATGGGTGGGTCTTGGCTCGGTGGTGGCGTCTGCA
>NZ_LUPI01000100.1:0-10552 GCF_001627265.1 Nocardioides sp. REDSEA-S30_B4
GCCGAGAGGTCGCTCGCGCACGGCCGAGAGGTCGCTCGCGCACGGCCGAGAGGTCGCTCGCGCACGGCCGAGAGGTCGCTCGCGCATGGCCCCGAACCGTCACTCACGCACGGCCGAGGAGTCACTGACGCACGGCCGGTGTCGTTCACCCGCCGAGCTTGTCCGGCGCCATCACGATGTCGACCCGGGAGACCAGGCCGCCGTCGACCGTCAGTGACATCACCAGCCGCCGGCGTACGCCGGAGCCGTCCGCGTCGGGGGCCAGGGCGACCAGTCCGAGCCGACCGTTGACCACCGCGGGCAGGAAGGTGTCCCCGCTGCGCCGGGCGGTGACGCCCACCAGGAAGCGCGCCACGCGGTCCGGCCCGACCACCGGACGCCGGGCTGCGCTCACCACTCCGCCGCCGTCACTGGTGAGGACCGCGTCGGGGTCGAGCAGCGTCACCAGGCCGGCTACGTCCCCACCGGCGGCGGCCAACAGGAAGGCGGTCACGACGCTGTCGTGGGTCTGGGTGTCGACCTCGACGCGGGGCGTCCCGGCCGCGACGTGCCGGCGGGCACGGCTGGCCAGCTGGCGCACCGCCGCAGGTGTCCGGCCCACGGCCCGGGCCACGTCGTCGAACGGCACCTGGAACAGGTCGTGCAGCACCCACGCGATGCGTTCGGCGGGGGTCAGCTGCTCCAGCGCGACCAGCAGCGCGTACCGCACGGTGTCGTCGACGGTGACCCGCTCGGCCGGGTCTGGGACGTGCACGTCGGGCTCGGGCAGCCAGGGGCCGACGTACGCCTCCCTCCGCACGCGCGCGGAGCGAAGCACGTCGACCGCCGCCCGCGAGACCGCCACCGTGGCCCAACCCAGCACGTCGCGGACGGGCTCGCGCCGGTCGGCCTCGACCAGGCGGAACCACGTCTCGGCGACCACGTCCTCGGCCTCCCCGCGACGGCCGAGGATCGCATAGGCCACCCGGACCAGCCGCGGTCGGTGCTCCTCCAGCGCCGCCGCGAGCTCCTCAGCCCGCGCGTCCACCGGCGGACAGCCACTCGGCGAAGGTCGTGCGTCCCAGCACGGCTGTCGGGTCCCCCGCGGCGGTGAGCGAGCCGTCGCGCATGGCGCGGCCGGCGGCACCCGGCAACCACAGGGGTACGACGCTGTGCCGGAGCCCCCGGGCCCGGCACAGCTCGCGTGCCATCCGGTCGACCCGGTGCTCCTCTGGTCCCGCGAGGTCGGCGACGCGGCCGGCGGGACCGGAGGCGGCCAGGTCCACCAGCGACTCGGCGACCTCGCGCGCCGCGACCGGCTGGGAGCGCATCACCGGGACCAGGGACACCGGCCCCAGCGGCACGAACCCCAGCGCCTGCTCGGCGAACTCGTGGAACTGCGCCGCCCGCAGCACGCTCCAGGGCCGGTCACCTTCGGCGAGCAGCCGCTCCTGCAGCTGCTTGCCGCGGTAGTACCCCGACGGCACCCGGTCGATCCCGATGATCGACAGCGCCACGTGGTGGCCGACCCCCGCGGCGCGCTCGGCGGTCGTCAGGGTGCGGGTGACCGACCCGAAGAACGCCTCGGCGCCCTTCCGGCTCTGCGCCCGGGTGCTGGTCACGTCGACGACGACGTCCACACCCTCCAGTCGAGCGGCCACCCCCTCACCGGTCGTCAGGTCGACCCCGGCGGACCGGGTCAGGCCCACCACCTCGTGACCGCGCTCGCGCGCGACCTCCACCACGTGCCGGCCGACGGTCCCCGTCGCCCCTGCCACCGCGATCCGCATGCTGCTCATCCTCCTGGAGTCCCTCGACCGGAGCGGTGACGCCGCTCCTACCGGGTGGACGGGACGGACACGACCCGTGTGACATCCGGGCAGCGACGAGGCCCCTCCCACGGCGGCACGTGCGGCGCCGTCGCCCGACCGGGCGGGTGTCGGCTGTGCCACGGTGGGGGCATGTTCGCCCTCGACGTCCTCACGCCGGCGGCCGGTGTCCTCGTGGTCGGGCTGACCCTGCGCGACGTGTTCCACACGCTCTTCCACCCCGGCGGTCACGGTGGCCTGGCGGCACTGCTGTGCCGCGGCACCTGGTCGGCGCTGCACCGGCTGAGCGACCGGGTGGCCCAGCTGGCCGGCCCGGGCGCGGTGCTGCTGACGATCCTGGTCTGGCTGGGCCTGGTCGTCGCCGGCTTCACGCTGGTCCTGTGGCCGCTGGTGCCCGACGGGCTCACCTACGGCCAGGGCTCGCCCCAGGGACCCCCGCTGCTCGACGCGCTCTACGTCTCGATGGTCGCGATCTCCACCCTCGGGTTCGGTGACGTCGTCGTGCAGGACCCGGCGCTGCGGTGGCTGGCGCCGCTCGAGGCGCTGCTCGGGTTCAGCGTGATCACCGCCGCGATCACCTGGATCACGCAGATCTACCCGGTGCTCAGCCGCCGCCGCAGCCTCGCAGTCGACGTCTGGTCGCGCACCGGGGGCGACGGGCCGGCCGAGGACGTCGACACCGCCACTGCGGCCGCCTGGGCCACGCAGCTGGCCGCCGTCGACGTCGACCTGGTGCAGAACACCGAGACCTTCTGGTTCCGCGAGAGCGACCCGCGCCTCTCGCTGCTGCCGGCGCTCCGCCGCCTGGACACTGTGGCCGAGCAGCACGCGGGCTGCCCCGAGGGGCGGCACCTCGGCCGCGCCCTCGCGGTGCTGCGGGAGACGCTGCAGGAGCAGTACGGCGCGCGCGCCGGTGACTCACCGGCGTACTGACCGGCGCGTCAGCGCTCCAGCGCCGGCCAGGGGTTGGGCGCGCAGCCCAGCAGCGTCTTGGTCTGCTGCACCATCACCGGCGCGGGTGCGCCGGTCTCGGGGCACCCGAGGTGGCCGTAGCCCAGTGCGTGCCCGGTCTCGTGGTTGACGAGGTACTGCCGGTAGCCCTCGAGGTCGTCCCCGTAGGTCTCCGCGCCGTTCTGCCAGCGCCATGCGTTGAGCACGACGTTCTGCCCGTTGCGGCACGACAGCCGCCCGCGGGTGAGCAGTGGGGCGCACAGCCGGTCGGCGGTGGTGGGCGAGGCGAGCAGGATGCGCAGGTCGGCGTCGCCGTCCTCGCGCACCAGCAGGTGTCCGCGGGTGACCCAGCCGCGCTCGTCGGACAGGATCGCCTCCACCTCGTCGGCGACCGCCCCGGTGTCGAAGGGCAGCCCCTCCTCCACCTCCACCCGGTACGACGTCAGGCGCAGCCCCGCGCCGTCGGGCCTGGTCCCCGAGGACCCACCGACCTCGGCGATCGCGAAGGTCCCCGACGCCGACTCGGGGACGGGTACCGGCTCGGGCTCGGGCTCGCGTTCCAGCGTGCGGCCGGGGAGCACCGTCATCGCGGAACCGGAACCGGAACCGGAACCGGACCCGGCCCCGGACGCAGTGCCGGAGTCAGCCGCAGCCTCGAGCTGCGCCGAGCCCTGCTCACCGGCGGTGTCGAGCGCCTGCGTCGTCCCCCGACCTCCGGCGACCGGTCCCCCGACCACCATCCCGACGGCCAGCGCGGCCGTGATCGCGGACAGCACGAGCAGCGGGCGCCGCGACGGTGCCGGCACGGGCTCGGCACGGTGACGCCCCGGCCGGCCCGCCCCCGGGCTGCTCGCTCGTCCCACGCCCCGATCGTAGAGCGCCGCCTCCGGCCGGTCGGGGACCCACCGCGCGACCCCCGGGCACGACGAAGGCCCCGGGTCATCGACCCGGGGCCTTCGCTCCTGTGCGCGAGGGGGGAGTTGAACCCCCACGTCCTTTCGGACACACGGACCTGAACCGTGCGCGTCTGCCTATTCCGCCACTCGCGCGTGAAGCGTCCGCAGGTTATCCCAGTCCCGGTCCCGCACCCAAACCGGCGACCGACCCGCCCGACGACCCGGCCAGCGCCCCGGCCAGCAACCCCGCGAACGACCCGCCCGGCGACCGTCCACGGACCCGCGGGGTGGCGCCCCCTCGCACCGCCTTCGTTACGAGCGGGCGCACCCGGCCTGCGTGCCGGGCGGTCGGCCTGCCCCGTCGGCCCGGCCCCCACGTGCAGCACCACGACGCTCGGACAGGGAAGGAGGCGGACGTGAGCAGCCTGCAGCGGTTCGAGCGACGACTCGAGCAGATGATCTCCGGGGCCTTCGCGCGCGCCTTCCGGTCCGCCGTGCAGCCGGTGGAGATTGCCGCCGCCCTGCAGCGCGAGTGCGACAACAACGCCCAGATCCTGTCGCGGCAGCGGCGCCTGGTCCCCAACGACTTCCACGTGGAGCTCGCGCAGACCGACCTCGAGCGGCTGGCGCCGTACGACTCGGCGATGGCCGCGGAGCTGGAGAAGCAGGTCACCGAGCACGCCCAGCAGAACGGCTACTCCTTCCCGGGCCCGGTCAGCATCGACTTCGAGGCCTCCGAGGACCTCACCACTGGCCGGTTCCGCGTGCGCAGCCGCGCGCTGGCCAAGGTCAGCAGCAACAGCACCCACACCCAGGTGGGCCGCGCCCGCGCGGTGCTCGAGGTCAACGGCACCCAGCACCCGCTGGCGCCCCCGGGCGCGATCGTGGGCCGCGGCACCGACGCCGACGTCCGCATCAACGACCCGGGCGTGAGCCGCCAGCACGTCGAGTTCCGCGTCGAGGCCTCCGGCGACCGGCTGCACATCGACGTCCGCGACCTCGGCTCGACCAACGGCATGCTCGTCGACGGCCAGAAGATGAGCCGCTCGGTGGCCGACGACGGCACCGAGGTCACCATCGGCAACACCGTGCTCAAGGTCAGGGTGGTCTCCGAGGATGTCTGAGCTGACGCTGCTGCTGATCCGCATCGCCTACCTCGCGGTGCTGTGGATCTTCGTGCTCTCCGCGATCTCGGTGATCCGCTCGGACATGTTCGGCGCCCGCGTGCCGGAGACCGCCCGCTCCCCCGAGCCCCGCGGCCGGGAGTCCAAGCCGAAGAAGCCGGCCAAGCGCCGCGGCGCGCCGACCCACGTGCTGGTCACCGAGGGCTCCAACGCCGGTGAGCGGGCCGAGCTCGCGGAGGCCCCCATCCTCATCGGTCGCGGTTCCGACGCCGCGATCCGCCTCGACGACGACTATGTCTCGACCCGCCACGCGCGCATCGCCGCCGCGGGCGACCAGTGGTTCGTCGAGGACCTCGGCTCCACGAACGGCACCTACATCGGCACCGTGCGGATCACCCAGCCGACCACGATCACGCTCGGCACGCAGGTCCGGATCGGCAAGACGATCCTGGAGCTGCGCAAGTGAGCGACGCGCCCCAGAGTCCTCCCGCGGGCGCCACGAGCGCGGCCGCCCCGACCCTGCGCCTGCAGTGGTCGGCGATCTCCGACGTGGGGCGCGTCCGCAAGGACAACCAGGACTCCGGGTACGCCGGCCCCTGGCTGCTCACCGTCTGCGACGGCGTCGGCGGCGCGATGCGCGGAGACATCGCCTCCAGCGTCGCGCTGCAGCAGCTGCGCAAGCTCGACGAGGAGCCCCCCGGGGCGATGGAGTCCGACGAGCTGCTCGGCCGGGTGGGCGGTGCACTGCACCGCGCCCACGACCGGATCGGCGAGGTCGTCGACGAGGAGCCGGCGCTCAACGGCACCAGCACCACCGCCACCGTGCTGCACTTCGACGGCCGGCAGGTCGGCGTCGGCCACATCGGCGACAGCCGCGCCTACCTCCTGCGCGAGGGCGAGATCAGCCGGCTCACGAGCGACCACACCTTCGTCCAGAGCCTGATCGACGAGGGCCGCATCACCGAGGCCGAGTCGCGGGTCCACCCCCACCGCAACCTCATCCTCAAGGCCGTCGACGGCATCCACGAGGCCGAGCCCGACCTGTTCGTCGTCGCCCTGCAGGCCGGCGACCGCCTCTTCGTCTGCTCCGACGGTGCCACCGCCTCCCTCGACGACGACGACCTGCGCGCGATCCTCGCCGAGGGCACCCCCGACTTCGCCGCGGTCGAGCTGGTCCGTCGTGCCCTCGACGCCGGGTCGACCGACAACGTCACCTGCCTGGTCGCCGACGTCCTCGACGAGGCCGGCGCCGCCGAGCGCGCCGACGCGCTCGCGGACCTCCAGCCGATGGTGGTCGGCGCGGCCACCGACGTACGCCGTCGTCCGCACCGCACCCCGCTGGCCACCGGCCTGTTCCGCGGGCGCAGCGACACCGGCGAGCAGCCGGCCGTCGAGGCCGAGCTGCCCGACGACCTGCCGGCCGACGCCCACGCCATCCCCAGCGACCCGATCGACCCCGAGACCGCCCGCTACGCCCCACGGCCCCCGCGCCGCTTCGCGTGGCTGCGCCGGCTGCTCGCGATGCTCGTCGTCGCCGGGCTCACCTGGATCGTCGTCGCCGCCGCGTGGTCGTGGACCCAGGACCAGTACTACGTCGGCGAGGTCGACGGCACCGTCCACGTCTTCCGCGGCATCGACTTCTCCCTGCCGGGAGTGGAGCTCTCCGAGCCCTACGAGTCCACCAACGTCACCCTCGACCGGCTGCCCGGCTACGTCGCTGACGGCGTCCGCTCCGGCGTCGCGGCCGACGACCTCGAGGACGCCCGGTCGATCGTGGAGAACCTCGCCGAGCAGATGACCGGCTCCCCCGACGGCGCCGACGGGCAGGAGGGGTGAGCGGGGTGTCCCAGGCCACCGGCAACCCGCTCCTCGGCTTCGTGCACCGCCGTCGCCGCGGGGCCGAGCTGTTCCTGCTCGTGCTCGCGCTCGCGGTCGGCATCGGCGCCTACGCCGCCGTCGGCATCGGGGTGGAGGGCACCGTCCCCGCCGACCTGGTCGGGTACGGCGGGTGGCTGGCCGCCCTGGTGATCGTGGCCCACCTCGTGGTCCGGGCCACCGCGACCTACGCCGACCCGGTCCTGCTGCCGGTGGTGGCGGCCCTCAACGGGCTGGGTCTCGCGGTCATCCACCGCCTGGACCTGACCGAGGACACCGGCTTCGCGGCCCAGCAGCTGATCTGGATGACGATCGGCGTGGGGCTCTTCGTCGCCACCTTGCTGTTCCTGCGCGACCACCGCATCCTCACCCGGTTCACCTACACCTCGGGCCTGGGCGCGATCGTGCTGCTCCTGCTGCCGATGCTGCCGCTCATCGGCAACGAGGTGCGCGGCGCCCGCATCTGGATCCGCCTCGGCCCCCTGGGCTTCCAGCCCGGCGAGGTCGCCAAGGTGCTGCTCGTCGTCGCCTTCGCGGGCTACCTCGTGCTCCACCGCGACGCGCTCGCCCTGGCCGGTCGCCGGCTGCTGTTCGTCGACCTGCCGCGCGGCCGCGACCTCGGCCCGATCCTCGGGATGTGGCTGATCAGCCTCGGCATCCTGGTCTTCCAGCGCGACCTCGGCTCCAGCCTGCTCTTCTTCGGCCTGTTCCTCTTCATGCTCTACGTGGCGACCGAGCGCGCGGGCTGGCTGGTCGTCGGCGGCGGGCTCTTCCTCGGTGGGGCGCTGGTGGCCTGGCAGCTGTTCAGCCACGTCCAGACCCGCGTCAACGTGTGGCTGGACCCCTTCTCCTACTACGGCCCCGGCACCAACGACACCGCCTTCCAGCCGGTCGAGGCGACCTTCGGCATGGCCTGGGGCGGCCTGCTGGGCCGCGGCTTCGGCGGCGGAGACCCCGGCCGGGTGCCGTTCGCGGAGTCCGACTTCATCATGGCCGCCATCGGCGAGGAGCTCGGCCTCACCGGGATGATGGCCGTCCTGCTGCTCTACGGACTGATCGTCGAGCGCGCGCTGCGGGCGGCGCTGATCTCCCGCGACGGGTTCGGCAAGCTGCTGGCGGCCGGTCTGGGCGGGGTCTTCGCATTGCAGGTCTTCGTCGTCATCGGCGGCGTCACCGGCCTGATCCCGCTGACCGGCCTCACGACGCCGTTCCTCTCCTACGGTGGCTCGTCGCTGGTGGCCAACTGGGTGATCATCGCGCTGCTGCTGCGGGTCTCCGACCTCGCGCGCCGCCCGGTCCCCGAGCTGGCGACGGTCGAGGAGGCCGGTGGCGACGACGACACCCAGGTGATCCGGGTGGCGCGATGAACAAGCCGATCCGCACCCTCTCGGTCTTCTGCCTGCTGATGTTCCTGGCGCTGATGGCCAACGTGACCTACCTGCAGTACTGGCGGGCCGACTCGCTCAACGACGACGGCCGCAACCGCCGGGCCGTCGACGCGGCGTTCTCCCAGCCTCGCGGGGCGATCCTCGTGGGCCGCGAGCCGATCGCGTCCTCCGAGCCCTCCGACGACCGCTACGAGTACCAACGCACCTACTCCCAGCCGCTGGCCTACGCCCACGTCACCGGTTGGTACAACTACTTCAACGCCCAGTCCGGCGCCTGCAGCAGCTGCCAGCGCCGCGTCGAGCAGACCCAGGACGACCTCCTCAGCGGCGAGGACGACCGGCTCTTCGTCACCCGCCTGGTCGACCTGCTCTCCAACGAGGAGTCCGCCGGCGGCAACGTCGCGCTGACCCTCGACCCCGACGCGCAGCGCGCCGCCTTCGACGGCCTGCGCGAGGTCCTCGGCCCCGACGGCGAGGGCGCCGTGGTGGCGCTGGAGCCGCGCACCGGCAAGGTGCTGGCGATGGTCTCGCTGCCCACCTTCGACCCCAACCGCCTGGCCAGCCACGACCTCAGCGAGGTCACCGCCGCCGGCGACGAGCTCGAGGACGACCCGGGCCAGCCGCTGCTCAACCGCGCCATCCAGACCACCCTGCCGCCGGGATCGACCTTCAAGGTCGTCACCGCGGCCGCCGCCATCGAGAACGGCCTCTACGAGGCCGGCGACGACGTGCCGGGCGGCCCGTCCTTCCAGTTGCCGCAGACCACCGGCGACACCGGCCTGATCGACAACGAGGGGCGCGACTGCGGCGCGGACCGCATCCCCTTCGCCCAGTCGATGGAGAACTCCTGCAACACCACCTTCGCCCGGATGGCGATCGAGGTCGGCGCGGACCGGATGCGCGACCAGGCCGAGGCGTTCGGCTTCAACCAGCAGTACTTCGAGGACCTCCTCCCCCAGGCCACCGCCCGGTTCCCCGAGGAGATGAACGACCCGCAGACCGGCCAGTCCGGCATCGGCCAGTTCGACGTCGCCGCCACGCCGCTGCAGATGGCGATGGTCGTCGCCGGCATCGCCAACGGCGGCACGGTGATGAAGCCCTACCTCGTCGACGAGGTGCAGAGCCCGGAGTTCGAGCAGATCGACCAGACCGACCCCGAGGCGCTCTCGGAGGCGGTGAGCGCCTCGACGGCCAACCAGCTGACCGACCTGCTGGTCTCCACCGTCGACAACGGCACCGCCCGCCCGGCCGCGATCCCCGGCGTCCAGGTGGCCGGCAAGACCGGCACGGCCCAGAGCGGCAACCCCGATGTGCCGCCGTACGCGTGGTTCGTCTCCTTCGCCCCCGCCGACGATCCCGAGGTCGCCGTGGCGGTGATGATCCAGAAGGCCCCCGGCGTGGACCGCGGCGAGATCGCCGGCGGTCTGTTGGGTGGGCCGATCGCGAAGGCCATCATGGAAGCGGTGATCAACAAGTGACCCCTCCGCAGACCCCGGGCGACCACGCCGGCGGTGGCTCCGGCGGCGCCCTGGGCGACGCCGGCTCCTTCGCCGACGACGCCCGCCGCTACCAGCTGGAGTCGCGCATCGCGACCGGCGGCATGGGCGAGGTCTGGCGCGCCCGCGACACGACCCTGGGTCGCACCGTCGCGGTCAAGGTGCTCAAGCGCGAGTACGCCGACGACCCGGCCTTCCGGTCCCGCTTCGAGACCGAGGCCCGGCACGCCGCCTCGCTGCACCACCCCGGCATCGCGGCCGTCTTCGACTTCGGTGAGGCCGAGTCCGTGGACGGCTCCGGCGTGCCCCGGCCCTACCTCGTCATGGAGCTCGTCGAGGGCGAGCCGCTCTCCGCGCTGCTGCGTCCCGGGGCCCCGATGGACCCCGACGCCGCCACCGACCTGATGGCCCAGGCGGCCGACGCCATTGCGGCCGCGCACGCCGCCGGCATCGTCCACCGCGACGTGAAGCCCGCCAACCTGATCGTCACCCCGGACCGGAAGGTCAAGGTCACCGACTTCGGCATCGCCCGGGCCGCGGACAGCGTCGGCATCACCCAGACCGGCCAGGTGCTCGGCACCCCGCAGTACCTCTCCCCCGAGCAGGCCCGCGGCACCACCGCGACCGCCGCCTCGGACGTCTACTCCCTGGGCGTCGTGGCCTTCGAGTGCCTCGCGGGTCGCCGTCCCTTCGACGCCGGCTCCCCGGTCGCCACCGCGCTGGCGCACCTCAACCAGCCGGTCCCGGACCTCCCCGACACCGTCCCCGGCCCGCTGGCCGCCGTCGTGCGCCGCGCGCTCGCCAAGGACCCCGCCGACCGGTACGCCGGGGCCGCGGACCTCGCGCGGGCGCTGCGCTCCCCGGGCGGCGCGGCCGGTGCCGCCGGAGCCGCTGCGGGAGCGGCGGGCGCCGCCGACGCGGCCACCGCCGTCGTACCCCCCGTCGGCGCGGCGCCCGAGCCCGAGCCGGCCACCGCCGTCATGGGTGCGGTCCCCGCCGACCCCACCCCCGCAC
>NZ_LUPI01000101.1:0-65111 GCF_001627265.1 Nocardioides sp. REDSEA-S30_B4
CGGTGTAGGTGCTGCGACCGGTGGCGCCGGCGTCGGCGCCGGACAGCGCGGCACCGTCGGCGAGCGTGCTGAGACCCGAGCGCTGCAGGTAGGCCGCGGTCGCGTCGGTGACCAGCGCGATGCCGAGCGCCAGGACGGTGGCGAAGCCGACGATCAGCGGTGTCACCGAGCCGCGCTGGCCCCGCCCGCGTGCCCGGGTCGGTCGATGGTTCACGGGACGCTCACCTCCTGGTAGCGCCCCACCGGCACGCTGTGGGCGGCGTCGAGGGCGAAGCTCGGCTCCCCCGCCCCGAGCAGGTCTGGCAGGAACGGCAGGTCGACCCGGGTCCCGATGACGACGGTGACCACCGAGGTCCCGCTGTGGCAGGCGGCCGGGACGGTGCAGTCCACGCGGATCTCCAGCGGCGCCTCCTCCAGCCCCTGATCGGTGAGCGCCTGGCGCGCCGCCGCCTCTGCTCGTTGCCGGCCGGTGGCGTCGTCGCCGGCGAGCACGTAGGCCCGCGCGGCGGACCGGGCCGCTGCCTCCACGCCGAACGCGCCCCGCTGCACCTCGAAGACGCTGAGCACGATCCAGAGCATCGGGAGCAGGAGCAGCACCCCCAGCCACACCACCTCGACCAGCGCGCTGCCCTCCTCATCGCGCCTGTGGTGGCCCCGCCTCGTGTGGCTCAGCGCGGGCCATGGCGCGCGCTCCGCCACACGAGAGGGGGCCACACGAGCCGGCGTCACGGTCACGGCTGGAGCTCCTGCACCGCGTGCCCGTCGACCTCGAGGTCCACCCCCGGGCCGCCCAGGCCCAGCGCGGGCACGCTCGCCCGGACCGTCACCACGACGGTGGGCGTGCCGTCCACCGACACCACGCGGGCGGTGACGTCCTCGGCGAACCGGGCGGCCAGCGCGCCGGCGATCTGGTCGCGGGAGCAGGACCAGCGAGACCTGGAGCACCCCGAGCACCAGCGGCACGAGCACCACCACAACCAGCACGAAGTCGACGACCGCCGCGCCTCGAGCGGCGCGCGGTCGGAGGGCTCGGCCCCGGTGCCCCACTACTGGACCTGGCGCAGCGCCCGACGCAGCAGCGAGGAGAGCTCGTCCTGGGCCACGATCGTCAGCACACCGACGATGCCGGCGGACATCACGGTGACGAGGACCCAGCCGGGCACGTCGCCCCGGTCGTCGCGGGTGCGCGCCGGCAGCGCTCCGACCAGCGTCAGTGCCAGCAGGTGGAGGGTGGTCATGGTGGTTCCTTTCCCGAGAGGGGTGGGGCTGGAGAGGTGGGGCTCAGGGGGCCGAGAGGCTGAGGCCGACGACGCCTGGCCAGAAGGCGAAGAGCACGGTCACCGGGAGCACCAGGAAGACCACCGGGATCATCATCACGACCTCCTTGCGAGCGGCTCGCTCGATGAGGTCGCGTCGTCCTGCTTCGCGGACGTCTGCCGCCTGGGCGTGGAGGACGTCGGCCAGCGGCGTACCCCGCTCGACGGCGACGGCCACGCCCTGCGCGAACCGGGCGACGACGGGGACACCCGTGGTCGCGGCCAGCCGGTCGAACGCGACGCCGACGGGCTCGCCGGTGCGGATCTCGGCGAGCACCCGGGCCAGGTCGCGGCTGAGCTCCCCGCGGCACCGCTGGACCACGCGGTCCAGCGCTCCGACGGGGCTCTCACCGGCCGCGACCGACAGGGCGAGCAGCTCGGCGACGGTCGGGAACTCCGCGAGGATGCGGCGCTCGCGTGCCCGGACCTGGGAGGTCAGCCAGGTGTCGCGGGCCAGGACGCCCGCGGTGAACGCCACCCCGCTGACGAGCAGGTGTCCCACGACGTTGCCGCCACCGCCGAGGGTGCGCAGCAGCCCCCACGCCGCCGTGACGCCGAAGCCGACCAGGCCCCACACCACCTGCTGGACGCGGACGTCGTGGACGGTGAGGTCGAGGCCGGCCCGCTCGAGCCGGCGCCGGACGGAGGTCGCCCCGCCCAGCACCCGCTCGACGCCGTCGGCCAGCGCCCGCAGGACCGGCCCGTAGACGGCCACGGCCGCGCCGACGAGTGGAGGTGCGGGTTGCCTGCTCGGGCTCGCGGTCGGAGACACCTGGGGCAGGTCGCGGACGTAGGGCAGCACCCGGTCCGAGAGCTGCGCGCGACCCATCACCCGCAACCGGGCGATCACCAGCAGGAGTCCGGCACCCAGCGTGCCGCCGAGGACCGCTCCCCACAGGGCCGCGGTCACGACAGGATCCTCCGCTCCACGGGCAGTCGACCGATGCGCATCATCAGCCGGTAGGCGACCAGGCACAGACCGGCACCCACCGCGAGCACGACCACCCCGGCACCCGATGCGTAGCGCCGGATCACCTCGGTCTGGAACGACATCAGCAGCAGGACGACCCACGGGGCCGCGACCGCGAGGCGGGCGCCGTTGACGGTCCACGCTTGGCGGGCCTCGAGCTCGGAGCGGGTGCGGGCGTCATCGCGGAGGTAGCCCGACAGGTTGCGCAGCAGCCGCCCGAGGTCTCCCCCGCCGACGTCGCGGGCGACCCTCAGGCTCTCGCACACGCGATCCCCGACGGGGTCGGCGAGCCGTGCCTTCAGCCGGTCCAGGCAGTCGCCGAAGCGGCCGCTGACCTGGTAGTCCAGACCGAAGGCGGTGAAGGCGTCGCGGAGCGGCTCCGGGCCCCGGACACCGAGCCCGGCCACGGCGTCGGGCAACGACATGCCTGCGCGTACGGCGGAGGCGAGGTTGTCGACCGCGTCGGGCCAGACCTCGGCCAGCTCGCGCTGTCGGCGTACGGCACGGCCGCGGACGACCGCGAGCGGGAGGTAGCCCGCGATCACCCCGAACGCCAGCGCCACCGTCGGGGTGCCGGAGGCGACCTGGACCACGAGCGCGGCGAGCACGGCACTGGAGGCGCAGAGGGCGACCAGGGAGGTCGGGGTGACGCTGGTGATGCCGGCGGCGGCGAGCGTCCGGTCGAGCCGACCCGGCCCCTCACGGGTGGGTCGAGCGGTGCGCGGGACGGCGAAGGCCGACCAGATCAGCAGCAGCCCGATGCCGACGCCGAGCCCGACGAGGGCGCCCATCAGCCCTCCCCCAGCAGCCGACGCAGGTCGAGGCCGACCCGCTCGAAGCGTTCGGGGCGGGGTGGCGTGCCGTGCGCGCGGCGCAGCTCCCCGTCGCGGCGCACGAAGACCGGCTCGCACTCGATGACGCCGTTCTCGACGCGACCGGGGACGGCCACGACCTCCTCGACCCGGCGTCGGCCACGGGGGTCGAGCCCGAGGTGGACCACGAGGTCCACCGAGGTCGCGACGGTGGGCACCACGAACCGGTCGGAGATGTTCTCACCCGCCAGGAGCGGGAGGGTGCACATCTTGACCAGGGCCTCGCGGGCCGAGTTCGCGTGCAGGGTGCACATGCCGGGCAAGCCGGAGTTGAGGGCGAGCACCAGGTCCAGGCACTCCTCCGACCGCACCTCGCCCACGATGATCCGTGACGGGCGCATGCGCAGGCTCTCCTTGACCAGGTCGCGCAGCCGGATCTCTCCGGTGCCCTCGAGGCCGGCCTGTCGGGTCTGGAGGGCCACGTGGTCGGGATGGGGGAAGCGCAGCTCGTAGACCTCCTCGGCGGAGATCACGCGCTCACCGCCGGGGACCGCGGCGGCCAGGCAGTTCAGCATCGTGGTCTTGCCCGCCTGCGTCCCGCCGGTGACCAGGATGTTCAGGCCCGCACGCACCGAACCCTCCAGGAAGGCCGCCGCCTGCGAGGTGAGGCTGCCCAGCTCGACGAGGTCTGACAGGCGGGCCGCACGCAGCACGAACTTGCGGATGTTGACCGCCGAGAAGCCGCGGGAGATCCCCTCGAGCACGACGTGCAGACGGTGGCCCTCGGGCAGCATCGCGTCGACGAAGGGGCGCGAGAGATCGATGCGGCGGCCCGACGACTTCAGCATCCGCTCGACGAGCTCGTCGACCTGGGGCCGGGTCAGCATCAGGTTGGTCAGCTCGTGCCGACCACGGCGAGCCACGAAGACCCGGGTGGGATCGTTGATCCAGATCTCCTCGACCGTCGGGTCGTCGAGCAGCGGCTGCAGGGGCCCGAAGCCGCTGACCCTGGCCAGCAGCTCGCCCACGACCGCGTCGGGGTCGGCCAACGGGGCGACGGCGCCGGTCAGGGAGTGGTCGTCGTGGCGGCGTACGACGCCCTCGGCGAGGCGACGCACCACGTCGGCGTCGCGCTGGGGGTCGACCCCCTCGCGGCGGACCAGCTCACGCAGGGTCGCGTCGAGGCCGTCGACGAGCGCGTCGTGGCTGCTGTGCGCGCTCGTCCCTCCGCGTGCGCCGAGGTGGGGCGCACGGGTGTCGGCGTACGCCGAGGCAGGGCTCATCGCCATGGCCGCTCCGTCCCGAGATGAAAGAGTGATGGCCCGTCGAGGGTAGGTGCGCAGACGCATACCCAGGTCCCGGCGACCTCAACCGGCCGGAATCTGTGGATAACTCAGCCACCCCACCCGTCCCACGGGTCGCGGCGGCGTCGAGTCTGTTCGGGATCGTTCGGACACGGCACAAACGCTTGGCATACCCCCGGCAGTACCCGAGCCTTGACCCAGGCTCGGCTCAGAAAGGGGTCCCCCGACATGCCCCACACCACCGCCCGCCAGGCGCGACGTCAGTCTCGCGCCGCCGCCTGGCTGCTCGTCCTGTCCTTCCTCGTGCTGCTGGCGATGGTCGTCCTCACCAGCATCGGCTCACCCGCCTGAGACTCACGCCGCCGCGCTCGGTCGTTCAGCGCTGCGGCAGCGGCGACCGCGCGGCGCGCACCAGCAACCACACGAAGCCGGCCACCACCAGCAGGGCGAAGCCGACCAGCACGAGCACGAGTGGGGCGAGCAGGTCGTCGGCCGCACCGCCGCGCAGCGGCCCGAGAACCGGCTCGGCGAGGAGGGAGACGCCCAGCACCATCAGGTCGCCGACCCAGACCGCCCGGGCCAGCCCCGCCTCCGCAGGCAGCAGCGCCGCGACGGCCACGCACGTCGGCACCACCACCAGCGTCTGCAGCACGCCGGTGATCGCGGCCCACCACGACTCGGCGAAGGTCGGATCGGTCACGTCGGGCAGCGAGGCGAGCACTCCCGCCGCCGCGGCCACGGCAGCGATCAGGAACCCGCGGTGCCGCGACGTCAGCGGCACCAGACCGAACGTCATCGCGGCGTACCCCAGCGGGTCCGGCAGCAGGTCGAGCGCGTCGATCCGGAAGTCCAGGACCACCAGCACCATGCCGAGCGCCACCCAGCGCAGACTCCTCACGCGAGGACAGTACGACCACGGGGAGCCGGACGGTCGCCCAACCCACACCTGCGACGCCCGCGGCGCGGTGGCCGCCCCCGATGGCGCGCGCCACGACTCACGTCCGGGCGGGTGGCCCCCACCGGTAAAGTTGAAGATGTGACGACCACGCCTCCGACCCCGACCGAGCCCGTCTTCGACCCCGCCGTCCTCGGCACCCCGGAGCGACCCACCTTCGGGCTGGACACCTTCGGCGACACCGGCACCGAACCTGACGGCACACCCCGCCCGCAGGCCGAGGCGATCCGCGAGGTCGTCGCCGAGGGCGTGCTGGCCGACCAGGTCGGCGTCGACTACCTCGGCCTGGGCGAGCACCACCGCGAGGACTACGCGATCAGCGCGCCCGACGTGGTGCTGTCGGCCATCGCCGGGCAGACCGAGCGCATCCGCCTCGGGACCGGCGTGACGGTGCTGTCCTCCGACGACCCGATCCGGGTCTTCCAGCGCTTCTCCACCCTGGCCGCGATCAGCCGCGGCCGCGCCGAGGTGCAGCTCGGGCGCGGCTCGTTCACCGAGTCCTTCCCGCTGTTCGGTCTCGACCTGTCCGACTACGAGGTGCTCTTCCATGAGAAGCTCGACCTCTTCGCCCACCTGCAGCAGGAGCAGCCGCTCACCTGGCGCGGCAGCGTCCGCCCGCCCCTGGAGGAGCAGCAGGTCTTCCCCCGCACCGAGGCCGGACTGCCCGCCTGGATCGCGGTCGGCGGCACCCCGCAGTCGGTGATCCGCGCGGCGGCGTACGGCTTCCCCCTCGTGCTGGCCGTCATCGGCGGCTCGCCGGCGGCGTTCGTGCAGTTCGCCGACCTCTACCGCCGTGCGCTGGCCGAGTACGGCCGCCCCGAGCTCCCCATCGGCATGCACTCCCCCGGCCACGTCGCGGCCACCGACGAGCTCGCGCGCGAGCAGATGTTCCCCCACCAGGCCGAGGCGTTCGGCAGGATCGGCCGCGAGCGCGGCTGGGGCCCCTACTCGCAGACCACCTTCGACCAGGGCGCCTCGCCCGAGGGCTCGATCTTCGTCGGCTCACCCGAGACCGTCGCGCAGAAGATCGCCTGGGCGGTGCGCTCGCTCGGCCTCTCCCGCTTCCAGATGAAGTACGCCGTCGGCTCGCTGCCCCACGAGCAGCGACTCGAGTCGATCCGGCTCTACGGCACCGAGGTGGTCCCGCGGGTCCGAGAGCTGCTGGCGCAGGGCTGACCACGAGCAGCCGGCTGCTGGGGAAGCAAGCGCAGGTCTTCGACGAGGGAGATCCGTGGCGCGAGCGACCTCTCGGCCGTGCGCCAGCGACCTCTCGGCCGTGCGCCAGCGACCTCTCGGCCGTGCGCCAGCGACCTCTCGGCGATCCGGAAGCCGTCGGGGTAGGAGCGCACCCACGGCAGGTCCATGACCGTCTGCTCGGTCATCCGGGCCGGGAAGGCGCGCAGCAGCTTCCCGCGCATCCGCAGCGCGGTCCGCGAGAGCGTCTCCAGCGTCGGGGGCGGGGCGTCGTAGCCGAGGGCATCGCGCAGCGGCTGGTCCATCAGCGCACGGGAGAACATCTCCACGGCGGGACCGGCGAGCTTGGGGTACCAGGTGAGCATCAGGGCGAGCGTCGAGTCGGCGACGCGGCGGCCGCCCTCGTCGTAGGCGAAGTGCTCGCGCTCGTAGTCGTCCATCACCTGCGAGAAGCCGAGGTAGGTCTCGGGGATGTCGGGAATGTTCATGTGCCGGCCCAGCGCGCGGTAGTAGTTCACCGAGGCGACCAGCTCGTGGTCGGTGAACGGCCGCTTGCCGTAGACGTCGAGCCAGCGCTTGGGCACCACCACGAAGGTCGAGAGCACGTAGAGCATCTCGTGGACGGGGATGTCGTAGGCGCGGTGCATCTGGTTGATCCGCCGGATCGCCGCGCGTGCGTCGGGGTCGTCGAAGCCCTTCTCGGCCGGCACCTCGAGCAGCAGCGCGGTGTCGTCGTAGCGCTTCTGGCAGTTGCCGGTGAACTGTCCCGTCGCGTCGAGCAGGGCCCCGATGCCGGGCACGGCGTAGGTGCGGAACAGCGCGAACGAGAGCGCCTGGTTCATGTCCCAGGGGAACTCGTAGGCCACCGCGTTGCGGTAGATCTCGCGGTAGTCGGTCTCGGGGTCGAGCCGGTCGTTGACCTGCCGCCAGTGGTCCTTGGGCACGCCGCCGAAGGTCTTGCCACGCACTCGGAGCTCCATGACGACCAAACTAGAGCAAACGCTCCACTTCTGGCTAGGGGGTGGCTACGCTCCTGCCATGCGTACGCCGCTGCAGACCCGCTCGGAGTCCTCCGCGGACCGGATGCTCGCCGCGACGCTGGCGCTGCTCGACGAGGGCGGGCAGGCCGCGGTGACCGTGGCCGCCGTGGCCCGTGCCGCCGGCACCTCCAACGGCTCCCTCTACCACCGCTTCGGCGACCGCCACGGGCTGCTGCTCGCCGCCCAGGCGCGCGCCCTCTCGACCATCGAGGCGGAGACCGCCACGGCGTTCGCGGAGGCCGACACCGAGCCCGACGACGAGCGGGCCGTCGCGCTGCTGGCCGCGGCCGCGGTGGACCTGTTCGTGCGGCACCGGGGCAGCCTGCGGGCGTTCCTCGTCGACGCCGTGGAGTCCGAGGAGGTCGAGGCGGCCTCGACGGCGTTCACCCACCGGCTCGCCGACACCGTGACGCGGTGGTTGCAGCTGCGGTTCGACTGCGGCGTACCCGCTGCGCAGGCGGCGTGGCGGATGCTCTTCGCGCTCGGGGCGAGCCGGGCGCTCTTCGACGACGACGCGATCTCCGCGACGCCGCTCTCCCCCGGCGCGCTCGCCGACGCGCTCGGTCGCGCCGTGCTCGCGGTGGTGCGCTGAGGGACAGACCGCCTCGTGTGGTCCAGCGCGGCCCAGGGACCGCGCTCAGCCACGCAAGCCGGGGTGGGGCCTCAGGCGGAGGGGATCTCCAGGCGGAAGCCGACGCCGCGCACGGCGACGACCTTCTCGCTGACCCCGGCGGTGTCGAGCTTCTGGCGCAGGCGCCCGATGGTGACGTCGAGGGTCTTGGTCGAGCCGTACCAGTTCTCGTCCCACACGTCGGCCATCAGCCGGCCGCGGGAGACCACCTTGTCGCGGTTGGCGACCAGGATGTTGAGGACGTCGAACTCCTTGCCCGTCAACGGGACCTCGGTCTCGCCGGCGAAGACGCGGCGCGCGGCGACGTCGATGTGCAGGCCCTCCGGGTCACCGTTCGTCTCCTCGCGCGGCGTGCCGTGGGTGCGGCGCAGCAGCGCCCGGACGCGGGCCTGCAGCTCGGCGAGGCCGAAGGGCTTGGCGAGGTAGTCGTCGGCACCGGTGTCGAGACCGACGACACGGTCGAGCTCGCCGGCACGCGCGGTCACGATCATGATCGCGCCGCCGAACCCGCCCTCACGGGCCATCTTGCAGACCTCCAGGCCGTCCATGTCGGGCAGGCCGAGATCGAGGATCATCACGTCGGTGGGGGTGCCGGCGACGTCGGCCAGCGCCTTCTCGCCGCTGTCGACCCAGGCCACGTCGTAGCCCTCGCGCTCCAGGGTGCGCACGAGGGGGAAGGCGATGTCCTCCTCGTCCTCCACGACCAGCACCCGGTGCTCCATGGCCCGAACAATAGGACACCGGACCGACCCGGGCGGGGGACCATCCGACCCTTTACCTTCGTGCGTCCCCAGCGGCACACCCGCCGGGGGGGGGTGTCAGGAGGTGATCTCCCAGGCGTAGGAGATGCTCTCGGCGGACCGCAACGAGGGGGCGTCCTCGGGCAGCGACACGCGGAAGGTGAAGCTGACCCGGCCGCCGGCCGGGATCCATCCCTGGTCGGTCGTGACGTCGCTCATCGCCCCCAGACGGCCGTCGTAGAGACGCACGCCCTCGCGCTCGATGGTGAGGTTGACGCCGTCGGCGTCGTGGTCGACCGCGTCGCCGGTCTCGGTCATCGTCAGTCGCGCCGGGGCGGAACCGGGGTTGGAGATCGAGATCGAGCGGGTCACGGTGTCGCCCGCGGCGAGGTCGGAGACCACCAGCGAGGCCTGGGCCCCGTCGGACTCGAGGGTCACGCCCTCGGACGAGCCGTTCGCGTTGCTCAGCGGGATGCCCGAGAGCCACAGCACGCCCCCCAGGACGGCTGCGCCGACCGGCACGACCGCGAGTCTCATGTTCTCCGACTTCATGTCATCCACGCTACGAGCGGGTCGGCACGATGTGTTCTCGCTGCGTGCACACGGGTTCCACGGTTGGGTAACAGCCCTCCACACACCTCCGAGGAGGGTCAGGAGGGGGTCAGGAGAAGAGGTCGCCCAGGTCCGCCACCCGCTCGAGGACCTCCTCCATCCGCACCTGCTCGAGCCCGACCGGGTCCTCGGCACCGGCCTCGACCTCGGCCCACGACACGGGGGTCGCCACGAAGGGCTTGTCGCGTCCCCGCAGGGAGTAGGGCGTGATGGTCGTCTTCGACGAGGCGTTCTGCGACCAGTCCAGGAACACCTTGCCGCTGCGACGCGCCTTGGTCATCGTCGCGGTCACCAGCCGCGGGTGCGCGGCCTGCAGCTCCTCGGCGACCTCGCGGGCCAGCGCCGTGGACTCCTCCCCCGGCAGCCGGCGCGGCAGGTCGGCGTACAGGTGCAGGCCCTTGCTCCCGCTGGTCACCGGCCGCGCGTCGAGGTCGCGCTCGGCCAGCTTCTCGCGCACCATCAGCGCCACCTGGCAGCACTCGTGCAGGGTCGCGGGCTCACCGGGGTCGAGGTCGATGACGATCCGGTCGGCGTTGCGGGGGCGGCCGTTGCGGCCCACGCGCCACTGGTGGACGTGCAGCTCCAGGGCGGCCAGGTTGACCAGCCAGGTCAGCGTGGCGAGGTCGTCGACGACCGGGAACACCAGCCGGTCGCCGTGCCGGCTCTCCCCGCGCGACCCCGTGGTCGGGACGCTCACCGTCCGCACCCACGACGGCGTCCCCTGCGGGACGTTCTTCTCGAAGAAGCTGCCCTCCGCCACGCCGTGCGGCCAGCGGATGCGCGTCACCGCGCGGTCGGCCAGGTGCGGCAGCAGGGTGGGCGCCACCTGCGCGTAGTAGTGCAGCACCTCGCCCTTGGTCGTGCCCGTGCGCGGGTAGAGCACCTTGTCGAGGTTGCTCAGCCGCAGCGTCCGGCCCTCGACGTCGACGTGCACCTCCTCCCTGGGCTGCTTGGCCGGGCTCACGACTGGTCCTCGAGGTCGGCGGGGTCGAGGTCCTCGCGCACCCCCCGGTACGACGGTTGGCGCAGGCGTGCGTAGCCGACCCCGTGCGTGTCCACGTCGATGACCAGCACCGGCTCGACCCACGTGGTGCCGGCGGCGTCGACCCGCGGCACCTCGTCCACGAACGGGCTGCTCGCCCGCGTCAGCCCGGCGACCGCCTCGGTGAGCATGCGTGACACCTTGCCACCGATGCCGCTGCCGACCCGGCCGCGGTAGACCAGCCCGTCGGCGGTGGGCTCCCCCACGAGCAGCGAGGCCAGCCGGTCCGAGGTGCCCTCCTGGGGACGCCAGCCACCCACGACGTAGGAGCGACGGTGGCGGTGCGCCAGCTTGCGCCAGTGCGGCGAGCGGGCGTCGAAGGTGTAGCGCGAGGACAGCCGCTTGCTCACGACGCCCTCCAGCCCCTGGGCGCGGGTGGCCTCCAGGAGCATCTGCCCGTCGTCGTACGGCTCGGGGACCTGCCAGGGCGCGAGGTCGAGGGCTGCCAGGCGCGCGCGCCGCTCGCTGAGCGGGAGCCCGGTCAGGTCCTCGCCGTCCACGCGGAGCAGGTCGAAGACCATGTAGGTGGCCGGGAGACCGGCGGCCAGCCGGGTCGCGGTGCTGGCGCGGCGCACGTGCATCCGGTCCTGAAGCACCCGGAAGTCCGGCAGCCCCCGCTCGTTGAGCGCGATGATCTCGCCGTCGACGAGTAGGTCCCGCGGCCGCGTCGACCCGGGCACGAGCGCCTCGTGCGGGAGCGCCACGTCGGGCCAGGCGACGGTCACGTCGTTTGCGTTGCGGCTCCACAGCCGCACCTGCCCGTCGGTGACCTCGGCCAGGATCCGCACGCCGTCCCACTTGACCTCGTGAGACCACTCCGCGCCGACGGGGACGGCGTCGGTCTTGGTCGCGAGCATGGGGCGGGGCACGGGCACCCCCGCATTGTGACCGTCGGGGCGATGACTTTCACTCGCCCCACGGGTCACACTGGGCACCATGCGTGCCATTTGGAAGGGCTCGGTCTCGTTCGGGCTGGTCAGCGTCCCGGTGAAGCTCTACTCCGCGACCGAGTCCCACGACGTCTCCTTCCGCCAGGTGCACGCCAAGGACGGCGGCCGCATCCGCTACCAGCGCATCTGCTCCCTGGACGGCGAGGAGGTGGCCTACGCCGACATCGCCAAGGGCTACGAGACCGAGGACGGCGAGATGGTCATCCTCACCGACGACGACCTCGCCGAGCTGCCCGTCACGTCCTCGCGCGAGATCGCGGTCGAGAAGTTCGTGCCCAGCGACCAGATCGACCCGCTGCTCTTCGAGAAGTCCTACTACCTCGAGCCCGAGAAGACCGGCGCCAAGCCCTACGCGCTGCTGCGCCAGGCGCTGCAGGACGCCGACCGGATGGCCGTCGTGACCGTCGCCCTGCGCCAGCGCACCACCGTGGCCGTGCTGCGGGTGCGCGAGACCGAGGCCGGCGACGTGATCGTGCTGCAGACGATGATGTGGCCCGACGAGATCCGTGTCCCGGACTTCAGCGTCGAGGTCGGCGAGGTCAAGGACGCCGAGGTCAAGATGGCCAACATGCTCGTCGAGACGCTCTCCGGCGACTTCGACGCCAGCGAGTTCTCCGACGACTACGCCGACGCCGTCGAGGCGCTGGTCAAGGCCAAGATCGAGGGCGGCGAGGTCGAGCGGACCCCCACCTCCACCAAGACCTCCGGCGAGGTGGTCGACCTGCTCGCCGCCCTGCAGCGCTCGGTCGACGCGGCCAAGAAGGGCCGGGGCGAGGACACCTCCGAGGAGGCCGAGGAACCGGCCGAGAAGGCCGCCGCGAAGAAGACGACCAAGAAGACCGCGGCGAAGAAGTCGACGAAGAAGGCTCCCGCGAAGAAGGCGGCCACCAAGAAAACCGCAGCGAAGAAGACCGCAGCCAAGAAGTCGACGAGCAAGAAGACGGCCAGCAGGAAGACGGCGGCCAAGAAGGCCTCCTGACCGCGTCCTCCCCGCGGCTCAGCGGGCGTCGGGGATGCGCTGGTGCAGCCGATGCATCACCGCGTCGGTGAGCCTCGGCGCCAGCAGCCCCATCGCCTCGCCGACGTACCCGACCGGGTGTCCCCATGCGGGCGGCAGGTCCTCCATGATCCGCAGCACCTGCTGGCCGGCCTGCTCGGCGGTCATCGCGCGCTGGTTCTCGTACTCCTTGGTGGGCGCGATCATCGGCGTCTTCACGAGCCCGAAGCGCATGTTGGTCACGTGCACGCCGTCCGAGCGCGCCTCGCGGGCCAGGATCCGGCCCCAGGTGTCGATCGCGGACTTGGAGGCGAGGTAGGCCGAGAACTTGGGGGCCTTGATCTGCACGCCCCACGACACGACGTTGACGACGTGCCCGAAGCCCTGCGCGCGCATGGCGGGCAGCAGCCCCATCGTGAGCCGCACTGGGCCGAAGTAGTTGATCGCCATCGTCCGCTCCACGTCGTGGAAGCGGTCGGCGCTCTCGGACAGCGAGCGGCGGATCGACCGACCGGCGTTGTTGACCAGGTGGTCGACCGCGCCGTGCTCGGCCAGCACCCGGACCACCAGCGCGTCGACGGCCTCGCCGTCGGTCAGGTCGCAGGAGTACGTCGCTGCCTGCCCACCCAGCGCCCGCACCTGCTCCGCGACCCGGTCCAGCTCCTCGGCGCGGCGCGCGACGAGCAGGACCTTCGCACCGGCCCGCGCGGCGGCGTACGCCGTGTGCTCGCCGATCCCCGAGGAGGCCCCCGTCACCAGGACCGTGCGGCCCGCCACGGGTGAGGGAGCGCCGCGCAGGCGGCGCAGCAGGCGGGCCGGCGTGGCGGTGACGGTGGCGGGGAGGGCGGAGGGCAGCAGGTCGAGCACGGGGGCATCCTCGCACCCGGCCGGGAGGCCGACCCGGGACGACCACAGGCGCTCGCGCCCACCCGGTCGGCGGCGTGACCGCCAGCCCACTCCGGGTGAGCCAGGGGTGTTGTCCGCTCGGGGACGCTTGTCCGCAGAGTGTCGGAGTGGGTCCCTGTGGACCGGTGGACGAGGAGTGGAGATGGAACGCGGGGAGTACCTCGTCGTCATGGGCCTGTGCCTGCTGATCACGCTGCCCCTGGAGCTGCTCCTCGGGGCACGCGTCTGGCGGCGGCCGCGGCGGCTGCTGGTCGCGATGGCGCCGCTCGTGCTGGCCTACAGCATCTGGGACATCGCGATGATCGCCGCGGGCTCGTGGTCCTACTCCGAGGAGAAGCTGACCGGCATCCTGCTGCCCTTCGAGATGCCGCTGGAGGAGCTGGTCTTCTTCATCGTCGTGCCGATCTGCGGCCTGCTGACGCTGGAGGCCGTCGGCAACGTGCTGACCGCGCTCGGGCGACTGCGCGCCGGGGAGCCGCTCGGCCGGGTCCTCCGTGACCTGCCGCACGGCGGCGGGCCCCGCCCCGCTCCGTCGGCGAGCACCGAGGAGAAGGTGGCCTGATGGGGATCTACACGCTGACCGCGCTCGTCTCGGTCGTCGTCGTGCTCGCGATCGAGCTGCTGTGGCTGCGCACCGGCATCCTGCGCACCTGGCGCTACTGGCTGGCGATGGCCATCGTCATGGGCTTCCAGGTCCCCGTCGACGGCTGGCTGACCAAGCTGTCGGACCCGCTGGTGCTCTACAACGAGGCCGACATGACCGGCGTCCGCGCCCCCTGGGACATCCCGGTGGAGGACTTCGCCTTCGGTTTCGGCATGGTGACCCTCGCCATGGTGCTGTGGGTGCACGCCGGGCGGCGCGAGGAGCGGCGCTCGGGCACCGGCGACGGCGCCGGCGACAGCGGACGACGACAGGAGCAGCGCGCATGACCGAGCTCGCCGGGGGCACCGTCCCCTCCGCCTTCGACCGGGTGGCGCGCAGCTACGACCTCATGGTCGCGCTCAGCCCGGGCTACCACGCGCAGCTGCGCTCCTCCGCCCGTGCGCTTGTGGAGGCCCTGCCCGCCACGCCGGGCCGGCGCCCCAGGGTCGTCGACCTCGGCTGCGGGTCCGGGGCCTCGACCGCCGCGCTCGTGCGCGCGCTCGACGAGGCCGGCGTGGACGCCGAGGTCGTCGGGATCGACGGGTCTGCCGGGATGCTCGATCAGGCCCGCGGCAAGACCGCGCTGGCCCGAGCCGACTTCCGCCAGGCCGACGCCGAGCGGCTGACCGGGGCCGAGCTGGGTCCCGTGGACGGCGTGCTGGCGGCGTACCTCGTGCGCAACGTGAGCTCCCGCGACCGCCTCCTCGGCGAGGTGCTCGACGTGCTGACCGACGGCGGCGCGCTGGTCGTGCACGACTACAGCGTCCGGGAGAGCAGGATCGCCACCTGGGCCTGGCACCTGACCTGCTGGCTGGTCGTGATCCCGCTGGGGTTCGTGACCGCTCCCGGCAGCCCGATCTACCGCTACCTGTGGCGCAGCGTCCTGGACTTCGACGGCGTCCAGGGCCTGGCCGGGCGGCTGCGTGCGGTCGGGTTCACCGACGTCGAGCACCGCTCCGCCACGGGCTGGCAGCGCGGCCAGGTGCACACGTGGCGCGCAAGGAAGCCCCGATGAGCTCCTTCCTCCCCGCCCTTACCACGCCGTACGCCGCCGGCGGCCGGCTCCCGCGCGGCGCCTGGCGCCCGGGGCGCGACCGGCGCGCCGAGCACCAGCCCGCTCCTCCGGCCGGCCTGCGCGAGGACGGCGGGCGGCACCGCGTCGCCGTCGTCGGTGGCGGGATCGCCGGCCTCGCGGCCGCGACCGCCTTGGCCGAGCGCGGCGTGCGGGTCGAGCTGCTGGAGTCCACCTCCCGCCTCGGCGGCCGCGTGGCGTCGTGGCAGGTCGAGGTCGACGGCTCGTCGGTGGCGATGAGCCGCGGCTTCCACGCCTTCTTCCGGCAGTACTACAACCTGCGCGCGCTGCTGCGCCGCGCCGACCCGTCGCTGACCGCGCTGCGGGCCGTGAGGGACTACCCGTTGCTCGCGGCCGAGGGCATGCGCGACTCCTTCACCCACATCCCACGCACACCGCCGTGGAGCGTGATGGGCTTCGTGCTCCGCTCCCCCTCGTTCACGGCGCGCGACCTGGCCCGCGTGGACGTGGCCGAGGCGCTCGGCCTGCTCGACGTCGCCTTCCCCGAGACGTTCTCCGCCCTCGACGGGCGCAGCGCCGCCGACGTGCTGGACCGGCTGCGCTTCCCCGACCGCGCCCGGCACCTGGCGCTGGAGGTCTTCGCGCGCAGCTTCTTCGCCGACCCCCGGGAGTTCTCCGGCGGGGAGCTGGTCGCGATGTTCCACACCTACTTCCTCGGCTCGGCCGAGGGGCTGCTCTTCGACGTCGCCGCCGACGACTTCGACACCGCCCTGTGGTCGCCGCTGGCCGCGCACCTGGAGCGGCTCGGCGCCTCGGTGACCCTGGACTCCCCCGTGCGCGCTCTGGAGGAGCACGGCGAGGGTGTCGTGGTCGTCACCGACGACCGCAGCCTCCAGGTCGACGCGGTCGTCGTGGCGACCGACCGGCGCCCGCTGCAACGACTGGTCGAGGGCGCCCCCTGGCTCGGCGCCTCCGACCCGGCCTGGCGCGATCGCCTGGCCGGGCTGGGCCACGCCCCGCCGTTCGGCGTGTGGCGGCTGTGGCTGGACCGTCCCGCCCCGCGCGACGCCGCGCCGTTCCTCGGCACCAGCGGCTTCGGGCCCCTCGACAACATCTCCTTCCTGGAGATGCTCGAGGACGGCGCGCGCGACTGGGCCGTCCGCCACGGGGGGTCGGTCGTCGAGCTGCACGCCTACGCCCTGCCCGCTGACCTCGCCGTCGACAAGGCGGCCCTGCGCCAGGTGCTCTGGCGCGAGCTGCTGCGGGTGCACCCCGGGCTCGACGGCGCCCGGGTCCTCGGCGAGGAGCTGCTCGTGCGCGAGGACTGCCCCCTGGTCGGCACCGACCCGTGGGCCACCCGCCCCGGGGTGCGTACGCCGGACCCACGGGTCGTCCTGGCCGGCGACGGCACCCGGTGCGAGCTGCCCGTCGCGCTCATGGAGCGCGCCGCCACCACAGGGTTCCAGGCCGCGGACACGCTCCTCGCCCGCTGGGACGTCGCCGGCCACGGCACCTGGAGCCCGCCGCTGCGCGGTCGGGTCCCGGGCGCGGGCGCCCTGCGTCGTACCCTCTCGCGCGGCTGAGCCCAGGCTCAGATCCCGTAGGACTCCCCGCGCGCGCGGAGCAGCCAGGGACGCTCGGCGTAGACCATGTCGTCGACCCACAGGCGACGCGCGGTGTGGCGCATCGCCGGCTGGAGCAGGCTGGAGACGGCGCGGGCGGCCCTGAACCTTGGGCGGTCGGAGTGGGCGATGGTGGCCTCGACCATCATCGTGCGCGGCTTGCCGTCGGGGCCCGGCCCGATCGGGGTCGCGTGCGTCTCCACGACGCTGCCGGCGCCCTCGCCCTCGGTGATCGTCATGACGATCGTGCGGGCGTCGGGGCAGGCGAACTCGGCCCGCACCGGCACGCCCCAGCGCCGGCTCAGCCGGAACGTCACGTCGACGGTCAGGACCTCGTCGTCGCTGGCGGACTCGTCGACCTCGAGGTGGCTGAAGGCGTAGGGGTGGAACCACGAGCCGTGCCAGGGGTCGAGCCGGTTGGCGATGATGTCCCGCGGCTCGCAGGTGCCGGGCAGTTCCACGACCGCCGCCACGGAGCGGGCCAGCGGCGGGCGGGCGGTGATCCGCGGCAGGTCGGAGGGCGTCTCGCCGGGGGTGGGGACGCGGACCCAGAGCAGCACGCCGTCGTCGTGGGCGGCGTACGCCGGCCAGCCGGGCTGCCCCTCGGGGGCCAGCGCGAGACCGTGCCAGCGGCAGTGCAGCTTGTCGCCGAACACCTCGCAGTCGGTGAGCAACGCGCCCAGGTGGGGGCAGGAGCCGGGACCGGCTGCGACCCCGGTGCTCGTGCGCCAGAGCACGACCTCGCGGCCCGCGACGGAGCGGGTGATGCTGGTCGTGCCGAGCGCGGTGGACGGCCCGACGGTGTACCACCCGCCGGGGTCGCGGGCGAGGGCCACGTCGAGGGCGGCCCGGATGCGGGCCGGCTTCGCGTGCTGCCACGACGGCTCGAGCTGGTCGCGCCGCGGCATCGGCTTCAGGGCGCTCGGGATGCGCGGCGGGGTCTCGTGTCTTGCTCCGCTCGCACCTCGACCAGCGGTGGACGGCGAGGTGCGCAGTGCACCGGCCGCGGTGACGCCGAGGGCCGCGCCGGCGAGGGCGGCCTTGCGCCAGGTGGGGACGACGACCCGCTCTCCGAAGACGTCGTAGCCGGCGTCCTCGATCCGGTCCAGGATGCCGGCGTACAGACGGCGGGCGGTGCCGACGCAGCGGCGCGAGGCGTCCGGGAGCAGAGCCAGGCCGCGATCGGCCTCGGCGTACAGCCCGCGGTTGCGCTCGACCTCGAAGGCCATCAGGGCGCGCCACGAAGCGTCGGCCCGGCGTCGGGCGGGGTCGGCGCCGAAGCGCTCGAGGTCCTCCTGCGGGATGTAGACCCGGCCGCGGTCGAGGTCCTCGGCGACGTCCCGCAGGAAGTTGGTCAGCTGGAAGGCGTTGCCGAGCGCGCGTGCCGGCTCCTTGGCCGAGGCCGAGCTCGGCTCGAGGACGGGCAGCATCATCTCCCCGATGACCGCGGCCGAGCCCTCCATGTAGCCGAGCAGGTCCTCCCAGGTGTCGTACGTCGTGGTGGTGAGGTCCTGGGCCATCGCCCCGAAGAACCGCTCGAAGCACTCCGGGTCGATCCGGGTCTCCCGGACGGTGCGGGCGACGGCGGCCAGCACCGGGTCGGGGCTGGTGCCCTCCTGCACGGCGCGCATGAACGCGGCCTGGAAGTCGGCCAGCGCCTGCTCGGTCGCGGCGACCTGCCCCGGGTCGGTGGCTCCCGGGGCGTCGACGATGTCGTCGGCGAGGCGGCACAGCGCGTAGACCGCGTGGACGTGCCGGCGGCGCTCCTTGGGCAGGATCGCCGCGCCCCAGTAGTACGTCGTGCCGTGCCGCCGGGTGAGCTCCGCGCACCGGCGGTAGCCCTCGACGAGGTCCGGCTCCACCACGGACGTCGCGACCGCTGACACCTCAGGCCACCTCGGTACGGCGCGCCGCGCGCGGCTTCCAGGCGGGGGCTGCCGGGAGGTAGTCGGTGACCCGCTGGGCGGCCAGCTTGCCGGAGACCAGCACCATCGGGACGCCGACGCCGGGGGTCGTGCCGGAGCCGGCGAAGAAGAAGCCGGGCACGCGCTTCTCGACGTTGGACGGCCGGAACGGGCCGGTCTGGGCGAAGGTGTGGGCCAGCGCGAACGGCGTGCCGCGCTCCATGCCCTGGGCCTCCCAGTCGACGGGGTCCACGAGCTCCTCGGCGACGATGTCGGTCGGGTAGCCCTCGCGCTCCAGGAAGCGCTCCAGCTCCTCACGGGTGCGGCCGCGCTGGGTCTTCCAGTCCACGACGCCGTCGAGGTTGGGGGCGGGCTCGAGGACGTAGAGGACGTGCGAGCCGTCGGGGGCGAGCGAAGGGTCGCTCATCGTCGGGACCGTGACCAGGCGCGAGGGGTCCGGCATCATCCGGCCCTGCTTGATCAGGGCGTCGAAGGAGGAGTCCCAGGCGTCGGCGAAGTGGATGTTGTGGTGCCGGGTCCCCTCGGGGAGCCCGCCGCGGACGCCGACGTGCCACACGACGGCCGAGGGCGAGTACTTGCCCTTCTTCACGACCCGCGGCGGCGCGAGGTCGGGGAGCAGGCGCCGGTAGGCCACCGGCAGGTCGAGCGTGCATACGACGGCGTCGGCGGCCAGCCGCTCACCGCCCTCGGAGTCGCCCTCGATGACGATGCCGGCGACGGCGCCGTCGGCGCGGCGCAGCACCTCGGTGACCCGCTGGCCCAGGCGCAGCTCGACACCGGCGTCCGTGGCCGCCTTGGCCAGGGCGTGCGGGACCGCCGACATGCCGCCGTCGGGGAACCAGACGCCCTCGATGCAGTCCATGTAGGTGATGACCGCGTAGAGGGCCAGCGCCGAGGACGGCGGCAGCCCGGCGTACATCGCCTGGAAGGTGAAGAGCCGGCGCAGCCGGTCGTCGGCGAAGCGGCGCCGGACGTTGGGCCCGAGCCGGCCGAAGCCACCGAGGCCCAGCAGTCTCGCGGCGGCGGCCGGCGAGGAGACGAGGTCGAGCGGGCTGTCGAAGTTGGCGTCGATGAAGTGCGGCATCTCGACGTCGTAGAGCTTCTTCAGCCACGCGCTGAAGTCGTCGAAGGCGGCCGCGTCGGCGGGCCCGCAGACGGTGCGGATCTCCTCGCGCATCGCCTCGTGGCCGTGGCGCACGAGGATCTCGGAGCCGTCGGCGAACTTCGCCCGGTACGCCGGGTCGAGCATCCGCATGGGGAGCAGGGCGTCGAGGTCGCCACCGGCGGCGGAGACCACGTCGTCGAGCAGCCCGCGCATGGTGAGCACGGTCGGGCCGGTGTCGAAGGTGTAGCCGTCGCGGTCGATCCGACCGGCGCGCCCGCCCGGGGCGTGCTCGGCCTCGACCACGACGACCTCGTGGCCCGAGCGGCTGAGGTGGCAGGCCGTCGCGAGACCGGCCAGGCCGGCCCCGATCACCACCACGCGGCTCATCGGGTCCTCCAGCACACGCTGTCGGCGACCTGGCGCAGGCCCGCGACCCCGGCGGGGTGCAGCGCGGGCTCCTCGAGTGCTGCAAGGGCGCTCGCGTGGCTGCGGCGTACCTGCTCCTCGGCCCGCTCGCGGACCCCGGTGCTCTCCATGATCTGTGCTGCCTCCTCGACGTCGCCGTCCTCGTGCTGCTGGTTCCTGATGCGGGCGACCAGGTCCGCGGCGCGGCCGGTCGCCTCCTGCTCCGCCCACGCGAGCAGCACGGTGGCCTTGCCCGCGCGCAGGTCGTCGTGGGCGGGCTTGCCGGTGAGCTCGGGGTCGCCCCAGACGCCGAGCAGGTCGTCGCGCAGGGCGAAGGCCTCGCCCAGGTGCGCGCCGTACTCCCCCAGGGCGTCCAGCACCTCGGACCCGGCGCCGGCCGCGACCGCACCGAGCTCGAGCGGGCGCTGGATGGTGTAGCCGCCGGACTTGGCCCGGGCCACGGCCCAGGCGCGGGCCTCGGCGTTCGCGCCGCCACCCGCGGCCGCCTCCGACAGGTCGAGGACCTGCCCGCGCACGAGCTCGACGCTGGTGCGCCACCACAGGTGCCGCACCGGCTGGGCGAGCTCGGCGACGATCGCGTCGGCCTCCATGTGGGCCAGGTCGCCGACGAGCACGGCCACGGACGCGCCGTAGCGCAGCGCGTCGTCGCGACCACCGGCAGCGCGATGGCAGTCGCTGGCGGACACGTGGGTGGCGGGACGGCCGCGGCGCGTGGTCGAACCGTCCATCACGTCGTCCTGGGCGAGGCCGAAGGCGTGCAGCAGCTCCAGGGCCGCCCCGATGCGCACGGGCACCGTCGGGTCGGCGCCGGACTCCGTGCCGCCGGCGGCCAGCCAGCCCCAGTGGCACATGAGCGGGCGGAAACGCTTGCCGGCGCCGAGCACGAGCTCGGCGAGGATGCCGGGCAGGCCCTGCTCGCCGAGCACCGGGTCGGCGTCACCGACCAGCGGCTCGGGCCCGGGCCCGCGGCGCCACTCCCCCGCCAGGCGGTCCAGGCGCAGCCGGAGCAGCTCCTCGACCGCGGCGAGCGCCTCGGCGCCGGCCTGCGCGGCGTGAGGGGTGGTGGGTGCGGTCGGCTCCTCGGCCCTGGCACCGGCCCGCGCCGCGCGCGCACACGCCTCCGCGGTGCGGCGTACGTCGGACCAGTCCAGCCAGGCGTGCTCGGCGACCTCTGCGGGGTCGGGCCGGGGCTCGGTGCCGACCGGGACGACGGTGAGGTGGACCGGGCAGATCTCGTTCTCCACGACACCCGAGGCGTCGACGGCGCGGTAGCGGAAGTCGGGGAGCACGACGTCGAGCCCGCCGACCTCGAGCCCGAGCTCCTCGGCGGTGCGCCGGCGCACGGCGGCCTGCACCGGCTCCCCCGGCCTGGGGTGCCCGCAGCAGGAGTTGGTCCAGACCCCGGGCCAGGCGGTCTTGCCGGTCGCGCGGCGGGTCAGCAGCAGCCGACCGTCCGTGTCGACGACGTACAGCGAGAAGGCGAGGTGGAGCGGGGTCTCACGGGTGTGGACCCGGGTGCGGGGGGCCGTGCCGGTCGGTCGACCCTCCTCGTCGAGGAGCACGACCAGGTCGGAGGGGTGTGGAGCGGCGTCCTGCGGGGTATCCCCCTGGGCGCCGACCACGTCGGTCGATGCCGCCGCGCCGTGCGCGAGTGGGCTCATCGTGGGCTCGCTCTCTGGTCGCTACGGCTGCACGTCTGCAACGAACGTAGGCAGACGCATCCCAGGACAGGTCACCCAACAGGGTGCCCGGCCGGTCACACCGCAGCCGGCGAGGAGCGGCGGACCGGGGCCTAGACGCTCTCCCAGCGGAAGAGCTTGGCCGCGACCAGCGTGACCACGAGTGCGAACGCCGCGAGGATCCCAAGCACCGGCAGGGCGGCGGCCGGGCCCTCTCCCCGGACCATGACGTCGAGCATGCCATCGTTGAGGTGCTTGAGCGGCATCAGGTCCGAGATGGTCTGCAACCACCGCGGCGCCCCGTCGAGGGAAAAGAAGGAACCGCTGAGGAACGCCATCGGCAGCACCATGAAGTTGGCGGCGTTGACCGCCGCCTCCGCCGTGGTGGTGAGCGCGCCGGCGAGCAGGCCGAGGGCCATGAAGCACAGCGTCCCGACCAGGACCAGCGGCACGGCCATCCACCAGGAGCCGGTGAGCGACAACCCGAAGAACGCCATGCCGACCCCGAGGAAGATCGCGGTCTGCACCAGCGCGATGCCGAGCGTGACCACGACGCGCGCGGACACGATGGTGCGCGTGCGCACCGGCGCCAGCTGGAGGCGCCGCATCAGCTTGGTCTGCCGCCACCCCTGCAGGGTCGCGGCCGCGCCGATCGCCGCACTGGTCGCGATCGCCCAGCCCAGCAGGCCGGGCGTCACGAACTGGATCACGGTCAGCGACTCGTCCTCCACCCGCTCCACGTCGAGCGCGAACGGCACCGCCGAGCCGGCCTCCTGCGCGAGCAGCGCAACGTTGGTGCCGTCCACGAGGGCCCTGAGGGTCGCCTGCGTGACGGCAGCCTGCACCTGGTCGGTCTGCGTGTAGTGCGCCACCAGGGTGCCGCCGTCCTGGCGCAGCGCGACGTCGGCGTCACCGCTGCGCACCTGCTCCAGGGCGGTGTCGAGGTCGTCGACCCGGCGTACGTCGAAGGCCGCGTCGAACGCGTCGCGGGCCTCCGGGGACAGTGCCTCGACCAGCGCGAGGTCGCCGACCTGCACCAGCTCGGCGGCCGGCTGCCCGCGGTCGGACAGCACGCCACCGAAGAAGACCAGGAACATCAGCGGGAAGACGACCGCGAAGAACAGCGAGGCCCGGTCGCGGACGAAGCCGCGCACGATCGCCGCGGCGATGGCGGAGAAGGCCCTCATGCTCGGTAGCTCCGTCCGGTGAGCGCGAGGAAGACGTCCTCGAGGGTCCCGGTCTGCACCCGCACCCCGTCGAGGGCGCCGAGCTCCCCGAGCCGGGCCACCACGTCGGCGGGGTGCCGGGTGGTGAGCACCGTGCCGTCGGGCCCCACCTCGACCGACTCGGTGCCGGCGATGCCCCGGGCCCCTGCCTCGTCGAGCTGGCCGGGGGCCACGATGATGCGGGCGGGGGCGTCGAGGTGGCGCACCAACTCGGCCGGCGACCCGACCTGCAGCACCCGGCCGGAGTCCATCACCGCGACCCGGTCGCAGAGGACCTCCGCCTCGTCCATGTAGTGGGTGGTCAGCACGACGGTGCGGCCGGCCTCGTTGATGCCCGCCAGCAGGTCCCAGAGGTTGCGGCGGGCCTGCGGGTCCAGGGAGGCGGTCGGCTCGTCGAGGAAGACCAGCTCGGGGTCGTGCACCAGCGCGCAGGCGATGGAGAGCCGCTGGGCCTGGCCGCCGGAGAGGTCCTCGACCCGCGCCGAGGCCTTCTCCGCGAGCCCGACCCGCTCGAGCCAGTCGTCGGCGCGCGCCGGGCTGACGTCGTACAGGGCCGCGAACGTGCGGATCTGCTCGCGAGCGGTGAGCCGCTCGAAGAACGCGGAGGCCTGCAGCTGCACGCCGATGCGCGGGAGCACCGCCGCGTTGCGCGGCCACACCTGCTCGCCCAGCACCTCCACGGTCCCGGAGTCGGGGCGGCGCAGGCCCTCCACGACCTCCAGCAGCGTGGTCTTGCCCGCCCCGTTGGGGCCGAGCACGCCCACGAACTCCCCGTCGGCCACGTCAAGGTCCACGCCGTCGACGGCGCGCACCTCTCCGTACACCTTGGTCAGGTCCCTCACCCTGATCGCAGTCACGGCCTCACCCTAGGGGCCTCTCGCCGGAGTCGGTCAGAGGCGCGGGAAGGACCAGGGGCGCGCGGCCTCGAGCTGGGCGGAGAGGCTGAGCAGCGTGGTCTCGTCGTGCTGGCGCCCGACGAGCTGGACGCCGAGCGGCAGGCCGTCCTCACCGAGCCCGGCGGGGACGTTGGCGGCGGGGTTGCCGGCGACGTTCCAGATCGCGCAGTAGGCGATGGCGGGCATCGCCTTGAGCGTCGAGCCGACCGTTCCGCGACCGTCGATGACGCCCACCTGCGGCGGACGGTGCGCCACGGTCGGGGTCAGCAGCACGTCCACGTCGTCGAAGACCCGGTTGGCCGCCCGCGAGATCTCCTCGCTCTGGCGCAGCGCCCAGTCGCGCACGCGGGGCGTCACCCAGGCCCCGAGGCGTCGGGTCTCACGGGTGCGCCGCTCCAGCCGCTCGGGATGCTCGACCATCGCGGCCTCGTCACGGATGCCGGCGAAGAACTGCGGCACGAACGCCAGCGTCGGGTCCGGGTATCGGGGGTCCACCTCGCGCACGTCGTGGCCCAGCTCGCCGAGCAGGCGCGCGGTGTCCTGCACCGCCCGCACGTGGGCTGGGTCGGGGCGTACGCCGAGCGTGACCGGCTTGGTGGACCAGCCGATCCGGAGGCGTCCCGGAGCGGTGCGGGCGGCCTCGGTGAACGAGCCCGTCTCGCCGGCGGAGTAGAGGTCGGTGGGCACGTTCCCGCGGATGGCGTCGTAGAAGATCGCGCTGTCCAGCACGGTGCGGGTCAACGGGCCGGCCGTGCCCAGCGCCCACCACAGGTGCGGGTGCGGGGCGGTCGTCACGCGGCCGCGCTGCGGCTTGAGGCCGAAGAGACCGCACATCGCGCTGGGGATGCGGATCGAGCCGCCCCCGTCACCACCGAGGCCGACCGGCACCATGCCGGTGGCCACCGCGACGGCGGTGCCGCCGCTGGAGCCGCCCGGGGTGCGCGAGGGGTCCCACGGGTTGCGCGTGATGCCGCGCGAGGTGCCCTCGGTGTAGGGCCACGCCCCGAACTCCGGCATCGTCGTCTTCCCCACGACCACCGCACCGGCCGCCCGCAGGCGGCGCACCACCTCGGCGTCGGCGGCCGCCGGGGTGCTGTTGCCCTCGCCGCCGAAGGTCGTCACCGTCCCGGCGACGTCGACCTCCTCCTTGATGACGACGGGTACGCCGTGCAGCGGACCGCACGGCTCGCCCGCCGCCAGCGCGGCGTCCCGGCTCTCGGCCTCGGCCAGCGCCTCGGTGGCGAGCACCCGCGACATCGCGTTGAGCCCCGGGTCGAGGGCGGCGATCCGCTCCAGGGAGGCCCGCGCGACCTCGACCGCGCTCACCTCCCCCGCACTCGTGCGGCGGGCGGTCTCGGCAGCGTCGAGGAGGTGCAGCTCGCTCATGGCGCCGACCCTAGCCGCCGGGTGCGGACGCGGGTCCGCGGGGCGCGGGGCGGCCGGAGGAGGGTGGATGGGCCTGGCCGCCCACTCGTGAGGGACGAGCGAGAGGGCTGGTTCCCACGAAGGATGGGCCTGGCCGCCCCCTCGTGAGGGACGAGCGAGGGGCTGGTTCCGACGGAGGGGGCGCGGGGGCCGTTCCGTGCCCCGCCTCAGCCCCCGGCCGCCCCGAGGCCCACCTCGACCACTCAGGCCAACGAGTCCGCCCAGGCCTGGTGGAGACCCGCGAAGCGGCCCTCTCCCCCGGCCACCAGCTCGGCGGGGCTGCCGTCCTCGACGATCCGGCCGTGCTCGAGGACGAGCACCCGGTCGGCGATCTCCACCGTCGAGAGCCGGTGGGCGATGATCACGGCCGTCCGGCCGGCCAGCACCGTGCGCAGCGCCTGCTGCACCAGCCGCTCCGAGGGGATGTCGAGCGAGGACGTCGCCTCGTCGAGGATCAGCACGGCGGGGTCGGCGAGGAACGCCCGGGCGAACGCCACCAGCTGACGCTGGCCGGCCGAGAGCCGACCACCGGAGTTGGTCACCTCGGTGTCGTAGCCCTGCGGCATCGCCTCGATGAACTCGTGCGCCCCCAGCGCCCGGGCCGCCGCGACCACCTCGTCCAGGGAGGCCTCGGGACGACCGAAGCGGATGTTGTCGGCGACCGTGCCGGAGAAGAGGTAGTTCTCCTGGGTCACCATCACCACGTTGTCGCGCAGCGAGTCGCCGGCGAGCTCGCGCAGGTCGATGCCGTCGAGCAGCACCCGACCGGCGGTGGGGTCGTAGAAGCGGGTCGCCAGCTTGGCGATGGTCGTCTTCCCCGCACCGGTCGTGCCGACCAGGGCGAGGGTCTGCCCGGCGGGCACGACCAGGTCGAGGTCGGGCAGGACGGGGCGCCCCTCGACGTAGGCGAACTCCACGTGGTCGAAGCGCACCTCCCCCGCGGCTCGCCCCAGCGGCGTCGGGTCGGTCGGCTCGGGCACCCCGGGCTCCTGCTCGAGCACGCCGGCGAGCTTCTCCAGGGCCGCCGAGGCGGACTGGAAGGTGTTGTAGAACTGGCTGATCTCCATCATCGGCTCGAAGAACTGCCGCAGGTAGAGCAGGAAGGCCGCCAGCACGCCGACGGTGACGTCGCCGTTGTAGGCGAGGTAGCCGCCGTAGAGGAGGACCGAGGCGATGGTGACGTTGCCGATGAGCCGGATGCCCGGCATGAACCACGCGACCAGCCGGAAGGCCACCAGGTTGGCCCGGCGGTACTGGTCGTTGACGTCGTCGAAGATCTCCTGGTTGCGACGCTCGCGACGGAAGGCCTGGACGGCGCGGATGCCGCCCATGGACTCCACGAAGTGGACGATCACCAGCGCGACCTTCTCGCGGGTGACGCGGTAGGAGGCGGCCGAGGCCTTGCGGAACCAGTTGGTCAGCAGCACCAGGAACGGGAAGCACAGCAGCGCCACGAGACCGAGCTCGACGTCGAGGAAGAGCAGGATGCCAGCGGTGCCGACCAGCGTCAGCGCGGCGGTGACCAGGCCGTCGAAGCCGGTCTCGAGCATCTCGTAGATCGCGTCGACGTCGGAGGTCTGGCGCGAGATGACCCGGCCGGAGGTGTAGGTGTCGTGGAACTGCGGGTCAAGGGCCTGGAAGTGTCGGAAGACCCGGCGGCGCAGCGCGTGCAGGACGTCCTGGCCGATGCGCCCCTGCATCACCAGGAACCGGTTGCGCGCGACCGCCTGGGTCAGCGTCGCGCCGAGCACGAGCGCCACCACGGTGGCCAGCGGGGTGAGGTCGTCGTCGGTGCGGATCGGCGGGATGCCGGAGTCGATGCCGACCTTGACGAGGTAGGGGATGGAGAGCCGGGCGACGTTCTCGACCAGCACGACGAGCACGAGCAGCTTCAGCGCCCCGGAGTACGGCGACAGCAGCTCGCGCAGGAGGCGCCGGGAGCCCCCGCCGAGCCGGCCGGCCGTCAGTCGCTCGGCGGTCGCGAGGAGCTCGCTGTGCTGGCCGACGTGGGTGATCCGCCCGCCCTGGAGCAGCGCCACCTTGTCGGCGAGCAGCACCGTGGAGGCACGGTGGGCCACGACGATGCCGGTGGTGTCGGCCAGCACCCGGCGCAGCGCCTCCTCCACGAGCTTCTCGGTGTGCACGTCGAGGGCGGAGAGGGTGTCGTCGAGCACGAGCACCGTGGGGCGGGTGAGCACCGCGCGCGCCAGGGCGAGCCGCTGCCGCTGGCCGCCGGAGAGCGCCATGCCCTGCTCGCCGATGCGGGTGTCGAGGCCCCACGGCAGGTCGTGGACGAACTGCGCCTGGGCGATCTGCAGCGCCTCGTCGATCTCCTCGTCGGTCGCGTCCGAGCGTCCCAGCGTGAGGTTCTCCCGGGCGCTCATCGAGAACAGCGTCGGGTCCTCGAAGGCGGTGGCGACCAGCGAGCGCAGGTGCTCCAGGTCCAGCTCCCGGACGTCGACCCCGTCGAGGGTGACCCGGCCACCGGTGACGTCCCACAGCCGCGGCACCAGGGCGGTCAGCACGGTCTTGCCCGACCCGGTCGCCCCGACCAGGGCCACGGTCTCCCCCGGCGCGATGTCAAGGTCGAGCCCGGCCAGCACCGAGGTGTCGGGGGTGTCGGGGAAGGCGAAGTCGACGGCCTCGAAGCGCACGTGCCCGCGCGGGGCGTCGATGCGACGCTCACCGCCCACGATGGACGGCTCGGTGTCGAAGATCTCCAGGATGCGCGCGGACGCGGTCATCGCCTCCTGGGCCATCGCGAGGATGACGCCGAGCGAGGAGACCGGCCACACCAGGCTCAGCAGCAGGGTGATGAACGCGACCAGCTCACCGGGCGTCAGCGAGCCTCGGCCCACGCCGTACGCGCCGAGGGCCAGCACGATCACGACCGCGACGTTGGGGATGACCTCGAGGAAGGTCCAGAAGCGGGCGGAGAGCCGGACCTTCTCCATGCTCGTGGCGTGCAGCCGGTCGGCGGCTCGCTCGTAGCCGGCCGAGACGTGCTCGCTGCGGCCGAAGGACTTGATGACCCGGATGCCGACGGCACCCTCCTCGGCGTACGTCGCGAGGTCGCCCTGCTCGTCCTGCACCCGCCGGGAGATCACGACGTAGCGCTTCTCGAAGCGCATCGAGAGCCACACGATCGGTGCGGAGGCGGCCGCGACGACCAGGCCGAGCGGCCAGTACATGTGCAGCAGCACCACGGTCGTCGCCGTCAGCTGCACGACGTTGATGAGCAGGAACAGCAGGCCGAAGCCGCTGAAGCGCCGGATCGCCGACAGGTCGGTCGTCGCGCGCGAGAGAAGCTGACCGGACTGCCAGTGGCCGTGGAAGGCCATCGGCAGCTCCTGCAACCGGGCGTAGAGGTCGCGGCGCATCGTGGTCTCCAGGCCGAGCACGGCGGCCGACTGCACCCACCGACGCATCCAGACCAGGAACGCCTCGGTCACCCCGAGCAGCAGCGCCAGACCGGCCAACGGCCACAGGGCGGAGAGGTCACGCTCGGTGATCGGCCCGTCGATGATCGCCCGGGTCACCAGCGGGATGCCGATGGCCAGCGCCACGCCGCCCAGCGAGGCGACCAGCATCAGCGAGAGCGACCACACGTAGGGCCGCAGGTAGCCACGCAGCCGCCACAGCGAGTGCACACCCGCCGCCTGAGGCGCTTCCCGAGATTCCGTTGTCATCGTCAAGCAGCCTAGGTCGGCCCTCCGACAACGGTAAAACCGATAACGGGGAGGTCTCGGACCTCCCCGTCACCGGGTCTCGAGGCTCGGCCGTGACCGGCCTCGCACCTCGACCAGCGGTGCGGCCTCGCGCCTCGACCACCGAGGGGCTACCCCGTCGCCAGCAGCCCCCGCACCACCCGCAGCCCCACCGAGAGCCGTGCGAGGTCGGCGGCGTCGTCGGAGCAGATGTCCCGCAGCGTGCGGGCGGCCCGGTCGACCTGCACGGCGTCGGCGTCCTCCCAGGCCTGGATGCGCGCAGCGGCGGACTCGTCGTCCTCGGTCGCGGCGAGCACCTGCCCCGTGAGCTGCAGGTGGACCTGGTGCAGGTCGTCCCGCAGCGCCGCCCTGGCCATGGTCTGCCAACGGTCCTCGCGCGGGAGCCCCAGGATGCGCTGCACCAGCACCGGCAGGCCGAGCCGCTCGCCGAGCGCGAAGTGGACCCGCGCGACGTCGGCAGGCTCCAGACCGGTGCGCAGTGCGGTGTCCACCACCCCCAGCACCATGTACGCCGGTGGGAGCACCGCCACGCGCTCCGCGAGCTCCTCGGGCACACCCTGCGCGAGCAGCCGCTCGCGACGCTCCTCGAACGCGGCCAGCTCGCGCCCACTCATCAGCTCGGGCAGCCGCGCCATCGTCTCCTGCACCGGCCCGGCGAGCTGGTCCACCTCCGCCTGGCTCTCCATGGGCGGGCGACGGTTCGCGACGAACCACCGGCTCGCCCGCTCCACCAGTGTCCGCATCTCCAGCCGCATCCGGGTCTGGACGGCCGCGTCCAGCTTGTTGTCCCAGGCGCTGAGCTCCTGCCGCAGCGGCAGGGACCCGAAGACCTCGCGGGCCACGAAGTTGGCCCCCACCAGCTCCGGCGCGCTCGCCCCGGTCTCCCCGCCCAGCCGGGCCAGGAACGTGATGCCGGCACCGTTGACCAGGTCGTTGACGACCTGGGTCACGATGATCTCCCGGCGCAGCGGGTGGTCCCCGATCTGGGCCTGGAACCGCTCGCGCATCGCGGAGGGGAAGTAGGCCGTGAGGTCCTGGACGAGGTAGGGGTCGTCGGGCAGGTCGCTGGCGACCAGCTCGTCGGCCAGCACGATCTTCGTCCACGCCATCAGCACCGACAGCTCCGGCGCGGTGAGCCCCTCGCCGCGCTCGGCACGTCGCTTGATGACCTTGGTCGAGGGCAGGCCCTCGACCTCGCGGTCGAGCACCCCGTCCGCCTCGAGCTGCCGGATCTGCGCCTCGTGGACGTGGAGCATCGACGGCGCGTGGTTGAGTGCGTTGGCCAGCGCGAGGTTCTGCTCGTAGTTGTCGCGCAGCACCAGCGCCGCGACCTCGTCGGTCATCTCGGCCAGCAGCGTGTTGCGCTGCTTGTGGGTGAGGTCGCCGTCGGCGACGACCCGGTCGAGCAGGATCTTGATGTTGACCTCGTGGTCGGAGGTGTCGACGCCGGCGGAGTTGTCGATGAAATCGGTGTCGAGGCGTCCGCCGCGACGGGCGTACTCGATGCGCCCGGCCTGGGTCAGCCCCAGGTTGCCGCCCTCGCCGACGCAGGCCGCACGCAGCTGGCCACCGTCGACACGGATCGCGTCGTTGGCCTTGTCGCCGACGTCGGCGTGGGTCTCCTCAGCGCCCTTGACGTAGGTGCCGATGCCGCCGTTCCACAGCAGGTCGACCGGGGCCGTGAGGATGGCCCGCATCAGCTCGTTCGGCGTCATCTGCTCGACGCCCTCGTCGATGCCGAGCGCCCGCCGGACGTGGTCGTTGAGCGGGATCGACTTGCGCTGGCGCGACCACACGCCGCCGCCCTCGGATAGCAGCGAGGTGTCGTAGTCCTGCCACGAGGAGCGGGGCAGCTCGAAGAGCCGCCTGCGCTCGGCGTACGACGTGGCGGCGTCCGGGTCGGGGTCGAGGACGATGTCGCGGTGGTCGAAGGCGGCCACGAGGCGGGTGTGCTCGGAGCAGAGCATGCCGTTGCCGAAGACGTCGCCGGACATGTCGCCGATGCCGACGCAGGTGAAGTCCTCGGCCTGGCAGTCGATGCCCCGCTCGCGGAAGTGCCGCTGGACCGAGACCCAGGCGCCGCGGGCGGTGATGCCCATGGCCTTGTGGTCGTAGCCGACCGAGCCACCGGACGCGAAGGCGTCGCCGAGCCAGAAGCCGTAGGACAGCGCCACCTCGTTGGCGATGTCGGAGAAGGTCGCGGTCCCCTTGTCGGCCGCGACCACCAGGTAGGCGTCGTCGCCGTCGTGGCGGACCACGTCGGCCGGCGGCACCGTGCGGCCCTCGACCAGGTTGTCGGTGATGTCGAGCAGCCCGGAGATGAAGGTGCGGTAGCAGGCGATGCCCTCGGCCATCCACGCCTCGCGGTCGCCGGGGTCGGGGAGGTTCTTGGCGTAGAAGCCGCCCTTCGCACCCACCGGCACGATGACGGTGTTCTTGACCATCTGGGCCTTCACCAGCCCCAGCACCTCGGTGCGGAAGTCGTCGCGTCGGTCGCTCCACCGCAGGCCGCCGCGGGCCACCGACCCGAAGCGCAGGTGCACGCCCTCCACGCGCGGGGAGTAGACGAAGATCTCGAACTTCGGCCGCGGCGAGGGCAGGTCCGGGATCGCGGACGGCTCCAGCTTGAGGCTGAGGTAGTCCTTGGGCCGCCCGTCCTCGCCGTGCTGGAAGTGGTTGGTGCGCAGCGTGGCGCGGATGTGGGTGCGGTAGCCGCGCAGGATGCGGTCGTGGTCGAGGCTGGCCACGTCGTCGAGCGCACTGCCCAGACGGGCCTCCAGCGTCTCGGTCTGCTGCTCGCGGTCGGTGACCTCGGGGTCGAAGCGCAGCTCGAAGAGCCGCACCAGCAGCCGGGTGATGTCGACGTTGGCGGCCAGCGCCTCCTCGATGGTGTCGACGGCGAACGGCGAGGCGCCCTGGCGCATGTACTTGGCGTACGCGCGGAGCAGCATCGCCTGCCGCCAGCCCAGCCCCACGCCCAGCACCAGCCGGTTGAAGCCATCGACCTCGGCGCGTCCGTCCCACACCGCCCGCAGCGCGTCGACGAAGAGCTCGCGTGCGTCGTCGGGGAGCGCCGACCCGTAGCGCAGGCCGAACTCGTAGACGTAGGTCGGCCGGTCCAGGTCGTCGAGCTCGTAGGGTCGCTCGTCGACGACCTCGACGCCCAGGCTCGTGAGCATCGGCAGGACCGCGGACAGCGACAGCGGGCTGCCCACGCGGAAGACCTTCAGCCGTGCCTCGCCGCGCCCGGCGTCGAGGTGCTGGGCCAGGGACAGGTCGAGCCCCTCCTCGCCCTCGATGCCCTCGAGCCGGCCGACGTCGACGGCCGCCGCACGGGGCGAGAAGTCCTCCTTGTAGGCCTCCGGGAACGAGTCGACGTAACGGCGACCCAGGGAGGCGCCGACCTGCTCGCCGTACTCCGAGAGCACCGCGGCCAGGAAGTCGTCGCGCCACGAGCGCGAGGCGTCGGCGAGCCGCCGCTCGAGGTCGGTGGTGTCGAGCGCCCGCAGGGTGCCGGTGACCGTCGGGTCGCCGACCTCGCGCGGCAGGTGCACGACGAAGTGCACGCGCGCGGTGGTCGACTCGTTGATGCGGACGGTGAACTCCACGGACTCGCCGCCGAGCTGGTCGAGCAGGATCTCGCTGAACTTCTCACGGACCGCGGTGTTGTAGCGGTCGCGCGGGAGGTAGACGAGCACGCTGACGTAGCGCCCGTAGGTGTCGGCACGGGTGATCACGCGCACCGCCCGTCGCTCACGGGCGTGCATCGCGGCCACGGCCATCGGCGCGAGCTCGTCGACGGTGGTGTGGAAGAGCTCGTCGCGGGGGTAGCCCTCGAGGGTGTCCATCAGCGCCCGGCCGGCGTAGCTGCGCGGGTCGAAGCCGCTGCGCCGCAGCACCTCGCGCGCCTTCTCACGCAGCAGCGGGATGCGGATCAGCGACTCGGCGTACGCCGACGAGGAGAACAGCCCGAGGAAGCGCCGCTCCCCCGTCACCTCACCCGCGGCGTCGAAGGTCTTCACGCCGACGTAGTCGAGGTACGCCGGTCGGTGCACCGTTGCGCGCGAGTTGGCCTTGGCCAGCACCAGCAGGGTCTTCTCGCGTGCCTTGGCCTTGACCGGCTCGGGCAGCCGTGCGAACGCCTCGGAGGTGTCCTGGTCCGCGCGCAGGATGCCCAGACCGCTGCCGGGGACCGCGCGCAGCGCGTCCTCGCCGTCGTGCTCCTCCAGCGCGTACTCGCGGTAGCCGAGGAAGGTGAAGTGGTCGTCGGTGAGCCACTCCAGCAGCTCGGCGCCCTGGCGGACCTCCTCGGCGTCCAGGCTGCTCGGGGCGTGCGCCCGCAGCTCGTCGACCACGTCGAGCATCCGCTGCCGCGTGCGCGGCCAGTCCTCGACGGCCTCGCGCACGTCACGCAGCACCCGCTGGACGTTCTCCACGATGCTCGCGGCGTCCTCGTCGGCGATCCGGTCGATCTCCACGTGCATCCACGACTCGCGGACCGAGTCGTCGTCGGGCTCGAGCGCCCCGTCGTCGACCGGGGCGACGTGCAGCAGCGCGCCGGTGATGTCGCGGCGTACGTCGAAGTGCGGGTGCACCACGACGTGCACGTCGCGCAGCTCACGGGAGAGCTCCATGGTGAGGCTGTCCACCAGGAACGGCATGTCGTCGGTGACGACCTCGACCACGCTGTGCCCGCCCGCCGACCAGCCGTCCTCTGCCAGCGTCGGCGTCAGCACCCGCACCCGGGCGGTGCCCTGGGGCCGCTCGGCCGCCAGCCGGTAGTGGCTCGCGAGGGCGCCGTAGACGTCCACGTCGGCCCGGCCGGAGACGTCCTCGGGGGCGACGTGACGGTAGTAGGCCGTCAGGAGCGCGCCCACCTCGTCGTGCGGCGGCCCTCCCGTCCCCTTCCCGGCCTTCGCCAACTCGGTCGCCTTCGCGATCAGGTCCTTCAGCTCACTGTCGTGCGTCGTCGTTGACACGTCTCCGACACTAGGACCCACGTCACGCCCGGGCCAACCGGGCGCGCCCGGAGGCCGCACGGCGGGGCGGCGCGGCGCCGCAGCGTCCGGACGGCGGGGCGGCGCGGCGCCACCCCCCGGAGGAGGGTGGATGGGCCTGGCCCCCGGCTCGTGAGGGACGAGCGAGGCGGGTGGTTCCGACGAAGGGGTGGTGCCGCGCCGCCCCTCCGGGAGGGCGCCCGGCACGGAGAGGTCAGAGGTTGCTGCGCAGCTCCCACAACAGCGGGTAGTACTGCAGCGGCAGGCGCGATCGCAGGTACGTCGACCCGGAGCTGCCGCCGGTGCCCGACTTCGCCCCGATCATCCGCTCGACCATCACCACGTGCCGTGCCCGCCAGGAGGCGGCGAGCTCGTCGTGCTGGAGCAGCGCCTCGGCCAGCGCCCACAGCGCCGCATGGGTGTCCCGGTCGTGGGCGACGGTGCGCAGCGAGGTGGAGACCTCCTCGTCGGACCCGACCGCCAGCCCCGCCGAGGCGAGCGCGACCAGGAAGGCGTCCCACAGGGTCGGCTCCTCCAACCGCCGGGCCAGCCGCGCCTGCTCGTCGGCAGTCAGCCCGCGGAACCTCTCGACGTACCCCGCGTCCTTGGCGCCGGAGACGAACTCGAGCTCGCGGAACTGCACCGACTGGAAGCCGCTGGCCGGCGCGAGCCGCTGGCGGAACTGGAGGAAGTCCTGCGGGGTCATCGTCTCCAGCACGTCGACCTGCTGGACCAGCGTGCGCTCGATGACGTGCACCCGCTGCAGCAGGTGCTGCGCCCACCAGAGGCGGCTGCCGCCCTCACCCCCGCCGCTGCCGCCCCCGCCGAGCATCGCCTCGCGGGCGGCCTCGACCTCGTGCAGGAGCTGCTGGAACCACAGCTCGTAGACCTGGTGGATCGTGATGAAGAGCAGCTCGTCGTGCGCGGGCGGGGCGCCGTCTCCGCCGGACTCGCAGCGCTGCGCGTCGAGCAGCTTGGGGAGCTGGAGGTAGGAGCCGTAGGTCAGCTGCGCGCCCTGCTCCCCGAAGGACACGAAGTTCTCGCCACTCATGACCACAACGTCCCACACGGGGACCCGTGCAGCCGCGGCACGGCATGATGTGCGCCGTGAAGTTCCGACACGAGCTGACCTACGACGCCCCACCCGACGAGGTCTTCGCGATGCTGGCCGACCCGGCCTTCCGCGCGAAGGTCTGCGACGCCCAGGGCGTGGTCTCCCACGACATCGACCTGACCCCCACCGACGAGGGCTTCACCCTCGTCAACGACCAGGTGCAGAACACCGCCGGCCTGCCGGCGATCGCCAAGAAGATCGCCGGCGACACCACCCGCGCGGTCATCGAGGAGCACTGGACCTCCCACGCCGGCGGCACCGTCTCGGTGACCGCGCCGGGCAAACCGACCACCGCCACCGGCACCGTCCGGCTCGAGGCCCGCGGTGCCGGCACGGCAGAGGTCGTCGAGCTCGACGTCAAGGTCAAGGTACCGGTCATCGGCGGCAAGCTGGAGGGCCTGATGGCCGACAACATCAAGGCGGGCCTCGAGGTCGAGCAGACCATCGGCACCGCCTGGCTGGGAGGAGAGCGATGAGCAAGCGACTCGTGCACGAGATGGCCTACGACGCCCCCGCCGAGAAGGTGCTCGCGATGCTCGCGGACCCCGCCTTCCGCGAGGAGGTCTGCGACCACCAGCGGGTGTTGCGCCGGGAGGTCACCGTCGAGACCACCGGCGACGGCTTCGACGTCACCATCGACCAGTACCAGGCGGCCCAGGGCATCCCGTCGTTCGCCAAGAAGTTCGTCGGCGACGAGATCAACATCGTCCAGACCGAGTCCTGGCACGGCCCCACCGGCGACGTCACCGTCACGATCCCCGGCAAGCCGGGCGAGATGTCCGGCACCGCCGCCGTCGCCGGCTCCGGCGACACCTGCGTGGAGACCGTCGACCTGACGATCAAGGTCAACATCCCGCTGGTCGGCGGCAAGATCGAGGGCCTGATCGCCGACCTGCTGCTCAAGGCGCTCAAGGCCGAGCACAGGGTCGGTCGGGAGTACCTCGCCCGCTGACCGGGCCCGCCTGCATGGGGACCTGCTCACCCGATACCTCACCCGATGGGTGCAGTGACCTGGTGGTGGGTGGCTCGTTGAGCAGGACGTGCCACTCCACCACTGGACCCGTCTGCTGATCGGCCTGATGGCCGTGCCGGCCTTCGCGCTGGCCAGCGACGCCGTCTACGACCGGGCCGAGGGCCTGCGGTGGTGCCTGGACCACGCCGTGGCCGCCGAGTCCCCCGGGCTCACCGACTCGCTGTGCACCACCGTCGGCATCGACGGCGGGGCGCTCCCCCAGCGCCTGGGCGACGTGGTCGGCGGCGCCGTCGACGCCGGCTGGGCCCCCGTCGAGGGCGAGCTCCGCCGGGCCTGGGCCGCCCTCGGCTGAGCCACCACCACCCGCCGAACCGGCGTATTGATACGCCGGCTCGGCGTGGGATGGGGTGGGGTCAGTCGGGGTCGGAGGGGTCGTGGGAGGTGGGGTGCGTGGCGGCGTCCTGGCGGCGGCGTACGGCGACGACCACGCCGAGCACCACGAACGGCCCGAAGGCCAGCAGCAGCGTCAGACCCTTCTCCACCGGGTGCAGAGCACCGAGGTGGAGGAGGACCGTCAGCAGGGTCGGGGTCACGCTCAGCCCATGTAGGGGTAGCGGTAGTCGGTCGGCGGGACGAAGGTCTCCTTGACCGAGCGCGGGCTGGTCCAGCGCAGCAGGTTGACCGCCGCGCCTGCCTTGTCGTTGGTGCCCGACGCCCGACCGCCGCCGAAGGGCTGCTGCCCCACGACCGCGCCGGTCGGCTTGTCGTTGATGTAGAAGTTGCCGGCGGCGAAGCGCAGCTCCTTGCGCGCCCAGGCGATCGCGGCGCGGTCCTGGCTGATGATCGCGCCGGTCAGCGCGTACGGCGCGAACGACTCCATCTGCCGCACGACCGACTCGAAGTCGGCATCGTCGTAGACGTGGACGGCGAGGATCGGGCCGAAGTACTCGGTCGCGAACATCTCGTCGGTGGGGTCGTCGATCTCCACGATGGTGGGCCGCACGAAGTAGCCGACCGAGTCGTCGACCTGGCCGCCGGCGATGACCTCGAGGCCGTCGGTGGCCTGGGCCCGCTCGATGGCGGCCTTGTGCTTGGCGAACGCGCGGTCGTCGATGACGGCGCCCATGAAGTGGGAGAGATCGGTCGGGTCGCCCATCGAGATGGACTCGGTCTGCGCGACGAGGTCGTCCTTGATGACGTTCCACACCGAGCGCGGGACGTAGGCGCGCGAGGCGGCCGAGCACTTCTGTCCCTGGAACTCGAACGCACCACGGATCATCGCGGTGGTGAGGACGGCCGGGTCGGCCGAGGGGTGGGCGACGATGAAGTCCTTGCCGCCGGTCTCGCCGACGATGCGCGGGTAGGAGCGGTAGCCGGTGATGTTCTCCCCGACCGAGCGCCACAGGTGCTGGAAGGTCGGCGTGGAGCCGGTGAAGTGGATGCCGGCGAGGTCGCGGTGCGGCAGCGCCACCTCGGAGACCGCGAGACCGTCGCCGGGGACCATGTTGATGACGCCCGGCGGCATGCCGGCCTCGATCAGCAGCTCCATCGTCAGGGACGCGGCCAGCTGCTGGGTCGGGCTGGGCTTCCAGACCACGGTGTTGCCCATCAGCGCCGGTGCGGTCGGCAGGTTGCCGGCGATCGCGGTGAAGTTGAACGGCGTGATCGCGTAGACGAAGCCCTCGAGCGGGCGGTGGTCGGTGCGGTTCCAGATGCCGGGGCTGTTGGCGATCGGCTGGTCGGTGAGGATCTGCTTGGCGTAGTGCACGTTGAAGCGCCAGAAGTCGATGAGCTCGCAGGCGGAGTCGATCTCGGCCTGGAACGCCGTCTTGGACTGGCCGAGCACGGTCGCGGCGTTGAGCTTCTGGCGCCACGGGCCGGCCAGCAGGTCGGCGGCCTTCAGGATGATCGCGCAGCGCTCGTCGAAGGGCATCGCCCGCCAGGCGGGGGCCGCCTCGAGCGCGGCGTCCACAGCAGCCTGGGCGTCGCCGGTGGTCGCGTTGCGAGTGACGCCGAGGACGTGCTGGTGATCGTGGGGCTGCACGACGCGGATCTCCTCGCCGCCGCCGGCACGCCACTCCCCTCCGACGTACGCCGGGAGGTCGCGCGACCCGGACTCGAGCGCGGCGATCTCGGTGAGCAGCGACTCGCGCTCCGGGGTGCCGGGCGCATAGGTCAGGTTGGGCTCGTTCGTGGGAGCCGGAGGGAAGCTGATGGCGTCCATGGTCGCGACGATAGCGAGCGGGCCCCCGCCGGGCGAAAGCCGCAGGTCACCGCTCGGGGCCGTGCTCCCGCCGGCGGCTCATCGCAGGGCGTGCACCCACCGTCCGACCTGTCGCCCGGCGGCCAGCGCCGACTCCCAGGCCACGCCCAGGGCCAGCAGCACCGCGCCGGCGCAGCCCAGCAGCAGCCAGGTCGGGACGTAGGCGAGGTAGGGGCTGCCCTGCATCAGCGCGACCACGCCGAGCGTCCCTGCCCCTGCCAGGAGCGGCGCCCGCAGACCACGGCCCGCCCCGACCACGAGGCAGGCGATGCCGGCCACCAGCACCGCCGCGAGCCGGACGAGGTCGTCGCTGCCCACGGCGAGCACCAGCGTCGGCGTCAGTGCGATCGAGAGCGCCGGACCCATGGTGAGCACCGATCCCGGCGCCGCCCGGCTCGCCCGGTGCTGCAGGACGCCGAGGACCGCGAAGGCGGCAGCCGCCGGCAGCGTGTAGGCCTCCAGGGCCGCGCCGTCCCAGCGGCTGACCAGGAGGACGTGCCCCCACGAGACCAGCAGGGCGGCGAGGTGCCCGACGGCGAGGCGACCGGGGGCCGAGGCGTACCACGCGACACCGGCCGCGACCGCCCAGGTGCCGGCCGCCTGGACGACCGGGTCCGGGCCCTGGACCAGGAGCTGGAGCAGGGGCACCACGGCGTAGCCGGCGGTCACGGCGGCGACCACGTGGTCGGCGGCGCGACCGTGGACCAGCGCGTGTCGAGCGGCGGCCAGGGCGAGCAGGACCCAGGCGATGCCGGCGGGCACCGTGGCCTCCCAGGGGCCGTGGGCCACGGCGAGCAGGAGTGCCGCGGTCCCGCCGTGCGCCAGCCCGCCCCGGGCGTGGCTTCGGCGCGGGCCGCGGACCAGCAGCACCAGGCAGGCCAGCGCCCACAGGCCAGGCAGCGCCACCTCGACCGGGACCGGGACCGGGACGGTGTCGACCGCACCCGCGCCACCACGGACCAGGTCGGCCACGCTCCGCGTGCTGGTCTCGACGGTGAGGACCGTGAGCGCCGCGGCCAGCGGAGCGACGAGGGCCGCGGCTCGGGCGACCAGCCCGGGCAGCACCCACGCGGACGCGACCAGGAGGAGCGAGGCGACGACCGAGGCGACCGCCCAGCCCCACCCGGGCACGTCGAGCAGCACCGTGCCCACCCCCAGCACCGCGGCGAGGACGGCCGGGAGCCGGGTGCCGGTGGACCACAGGCGCGCCGTCGCGTTGCTGCGACCGAGCCGCTCGGCGACGTACGCCGGGGCGCTCACCACCAGCGCCGCCAGCAGGACCAGCACGGCTCCGGCCGGGTAGCGCTCCAGCAGGCCGAGGTCCAGGTCGTAGGCGGTGATCACCAGCACCGCGGCCCCGAGCACGACCGACGCGGCGGCGACCAGCACGGCAACGCCGACCGGCTGCCGCCGGCGACGCGTGTCCAGCGCCACGTGGACCACGAACGCGACGCCGCCCAGCAGCGCCGCCACGACGAGCAGCCCGACGCCGAGCACCAGCCCGCCGGGCTCGACGGAGACCAGCAGCGAGAGGGCGGCCACCGCGACGGCGAGCACGGCGGCGGGGAGGTACGCCGACGTGCGGCCGGTCGCGGACCAGGACCGGGCCGTCAGCGCGTCGTAGCCGCACCAGAGGCCGGCGAGCACGAGGGCGGCGACGGCGGCGTACCGGCTGCCGGTGAGGTCGCCGAGGCCCGCGACGTCGAGTGAGTAGGCCCCCTGGGCCATGAGCACCGAGACCCCGATCGCGATGACGGCCGAGGTGTGGGCCGCGGCCCGCAGCCCGCGGGTCGAGGCCGCTCGCGAGGCGAGTGCCGCCGTGACCGTGGCACCGGTGAGGAGCACGGCCTGGCCGACGACCCCGATGAGCGTCCAGGCGACCAGCACGAAGACCGACACCGCGGAGAGCAGCAGGAGCGCGCCGAACCCGAGCAGCAGGCCCTGGCCCGTGAGGCCCGGGGCACGCCGTCGGGGCTGCGACGTCCCGTTCGCCGGCGTGGACGGCACACCCGCCGGCGCGGCCGGCAGCGGTGAGCGCATCGACTCCAGCAGCACCGCCGCCTCGCGGCGCAGGGCCTCGATCTGCTGGTCGACCTCCCACAGCCGCACGGCGTCGGGGCCGACGAGGCGGATGCCGCATGAGGGGCACGCGGTGGCACCGGGCGTGAAGGGCGCGGCGCAGGCGGGGCACGCGACGTCAGGGGCGCTCATGACAGCATCGTGGCGCGACCGCCGCCGGGCCGGGTAGAGCACGAGTACTCATCTCACGCCCCAGGACCTCACTCGAGCAGGTGCGGGATCTCCTGGGTGGCGAACCACGCCAGCTCGTCGTCGGGGTCGGCGCCGTCCTCGGTGTCGACGTGCACCGAGGCGACGTCGCGCATCGGGGCGACGGCGCCCTCGTGGGGCACCTCCGCGACGACGACCACGCGGCGTCCCCCGCCGCTCATCTCGGCGGAGACCTCGGCGGCCTCGACGAGGGCGGCGTACTCGGCGTCCTCGGACTCGTCGACGGCCACCACCGCACCGGCGGTGGGCACCTCGCCCTCGGCGTGGAAGCGTGCGAGCAGGTCGAAGGTGGCGGGCACGTAGGCGCGCACGGTCATGTGGTGGTCCTCCCGCCGGTCGTCCTGCCGGACTTCGGGGTTGCCTTCTGGCCGCTCCTCGCGCCCGTCCTCGAGGCGGTGGACTTCTTCGCCGCCCGGGGCTTGGTCCGCGACGAGCCACCCTTGCGCCCGCGCGGCACCCGGGGACGCGAGCCGGAGACGGTGTCGAGCAGCTCGGCCAGCGCCTCGGTGATGCACTGGCCCAGGACGTCGACGTCCGGCACGGCGTCACGGTCGGCGGTGACGGCGTACGCCACCCCACCGTCGTACGACGTCACGCCGATCGCCAGCAGGTGGTGGGGCGGCAGCGGGGGGACCGGGAAGGTCGCCTCCATCCGTGCGCCCGCGGCGTAGAGCGGTGACTGGGGCCCCGGCACGTTGGTGACGCTGAGCTGCATCCCCCGGCCCACCTCGGCCGCGGCGACCCGGGAGCCGATGGCGTGGAAGGTCGCGGGGGCGAACCCGGCGATGCCGGCGAGCCGGTTGGCCGCGACGCCGCGACCGGTCTCCTTGTGCACCTTGAAGGAGTAGGAGACCTGGTGGAGCCGCACGACCGGGCTCGGCTCGCCGATGGGCAGGTCCACGAAGTGCGGCGCGATCTGGCTGCCCAGCGAGGTGGCCTCGAGCTCGGAGTCGATGACCGAGACCGGCACGACGGCGCGGACCCGCCGCAGGCCGCCGAGCGACTCGTGCCGGGTCATCAGCCAGCCGCGCAGTCCGCCGGCGACGGTGGCCAGGATGACGTCGTTGACGGTGCCGCCGTGCAGGTCGCGGATGGCGCGGTGGTCGGCCAGCTCGGTGTGGACCGACACGACCCGGCGCTGCTGGCCGTGGGTGCCGACGAGCGGACCCTCGTGGGAGGACCGGCGACCGGTCACTCCCCCGACGACGCGACCGGCGGTCTCGGCGGCGGCGTCGGCGGCGCGCAGCAGCGTCGCGGCGCGGGTGCGGACGGAGTCGGAGGCGACCTGGCGTGAGCGCAGGGTGTCGCGCAGCGCACCGACGGCGAGGCCGCCGGGCGACGGAGCCCGGCGCGGGGCCCACTGGTCGCCGCCCAGGCTCTTGACCTCGGGGCTCTTGTCGAGCAGCACCTGCCCCAGGTCGACGGTGGTCACGCCGTCCACGAGCGCCTGGTGGGACTTCGACAGCATCGCGACGCGGCCGTCGGCGAGACCCTCGACGAAGTAGACCTCCCACAGCGGCTTGGAGCGGTCCAGCGGGCGGGAGACGATGCGGGCGACCAGCTCGCGCAGCTGCTCGAGGCTGCCGGGGCGCGGCAGTGCGGAGCGGCGTACGTGGTAGCCGAGGTCGAAGTGCGGGTCGTCGATCCAGACCGGGTTGGCCAGCCGGCCGGGGACCTGCTGGATCTTCTGTCGGTAGCGCGTGGCGTTGTGCATGGGCGTCGACGGCGTCTCCTCGGCCAGGAAGGCGAGGTCCCTGGGCCGGAGCCGCTCGCTCATCGGGTCCCTTTCGTCATCGGACCCGGCTCCCCATCGCCGGACCCCTTGCTGCTCGTGCGATTCTGTCAGACATGTCGCGCATCCCCACCCGCGTCCTCTCCCTGGGCGCCGCCCTGCTCCTGCCCCTGGCCCTCGCCTCCTGCGGGAGCGACGACGAGCCCGACGCAGGCACCGACGGCACCACCGAGCCGCTGGTCATCGAGGTCACGGTCGCCGACGGCTCCATCGACCCGAAGGGCGACCGCATCCAGGTGGGCGTCGGGCAGGAGATCGTCTTCGACATCACCGCCGACGAGGCCGGGGAGCTGCACGCGCACACGACCGAGGAGCTGACGCTGGACTACCCCGCGGGTGAGTCCGAGCAGACGATGGTCGTCGACCAGCCCGGTGTCGTCGAGGTCGAGTCGCACGACATCGACCAGATCATCGTGCAGCTGCAGGTCTCCTGAGCGTGGGGGCGATCCTGCCGGGCCTCGTCCCCGGCCCGCTGCCGATGCACGGCATCGGTGGCGCCAAGGACCTGCCGATCTCCCCGGAGCTGGCGATCTCCGGCGCCGTGGCGGCGCTGACGATCTCCTTCATCGTCCTGGCACTGGCCTGGCGCACCCCCCGCTACGACGCCGCCACCGACGGCCGCCCCGCGCCCGCCGCGCTCAGCACGCTGGTCACCTCGACCGGCTGGTCGGTCGCGATGCGGGTGCTGGGCCTGGTGGTCTTCGGGTACGCCGCGTTCGCGGCCGTGCTCGGTGAGGACCTGCTGACCAACCCGTTCTTCGGGATGTTCTACGTCTGGCTCTGGGTCGGGCTGGTCTTCTTCTCCGCCGTGCTCGGTCCGGTCTGGAAGGCCATCAGCCCCGCGCGGACCATCAACCTGCTGTTCGCCCGGATCTCCGGGTCCGACCCCGACGAGGGCCTGTTCCGCTACCCCGCCTGGCTGGGTCACTGGCCGGCCGCCCTCGGGCTCTACGCCTTCGTGTGGCTGGAGCTGGTCTACCCCTACTCCACCGAGCTGGGTCCCGTGCGCCTGTGGTGCGCGGCGTACGTCGCGGTCATGCTGCTCGGCGGGGCGCTGTTCGGCAACGACTTCTACGAGAACGCCGACCCGTTCGAGGTCTACTCCACGCTCATCGGCAAGCTGTCGCCCTGGATCGTGCGTGAGGGTCGGCTGCACGTCATCTCCCCGCTGGCCAACCTCAACACCGTGGTGCCGCGTGCCGGCCTGGTCGGGGTGGTCGCGGTGCTGTTCGGCTCCACGGCGTTCGACTCCTTCAAGGAGTCGGCCCCCTGGGTGCGGTTCGTCCAGACGAACTCCTTCATCGGTGAGAACGACCTCGGCCTGGTCGCCGACAACCTCGCGCTGCTGACCTTCTGCGTCGGCGTCGCGGTGGTGCTGTCGGTGGGCTCGATGCTCACCGGGGTGCACCCGGGCCAGTCGCGCCTGGAGATGCCGCGCCAGCTCGCGCACTCGGTGGTGCCGATCATCCTGGGCTACATCGTGGCCCACTACCTGTCCTACTGGTTCGAGGTCGGGCAGGACACCCTGATCAAGGCCAGCGACCCGCTGACGACCGGCGCCGACTACCTCGGCACCGGCGACTGGAGCGTCAACTACTGGCTCTCCTACCACCCGACGCTGCTGGCCAACATCAAGGTGATCGCGGTCGTCCTCGGTCACGTGGTCGGCGTCATCGCCGCCCACGACCGGGCGGTCCGGCTGCTGCCGCCGCGCCACCACCTCACCGGTCAGCTCGGCATGCTGGTCGCGATGGTGTTCTTCACCGCCGGCGGGTTGTACCTGCTGTTCGCCGCCTGAGGGCGGGCGTCCCCACCCGGGTCCGGCCGCCCGCCGGGCCCGGCCGGCGGGGCTGGCGGGACTGACGCGCCGGGCGCCCGCTGCCGGGCACCGGGCCCCACAGGGTGTCGGCGAGACCGGCCACCGCCCCGGCCAGCGGTCCGTCGCCCAGCTCGACCACCGACCGTCCGGCCACCAGGGCCCGGTCGGTGGCGGCCTGGTCCTCGGGGAGGAACGTCACCGAGGCCACGTCGCCGAAGCCGCGCACCATCTGCTCGACCTCGCCGCTGGACCACCCCAGGCTCGGGCGCATCCGGTTGACCGCGACGTGCACCGGCCGACCGCCCGTCTCCTCCCCCAACTCGACCAGGCCGCGGGCCAGGCGGGCCAGCCCCACCGGGTCGGCGGTGCCGACCACCAGCAGGTCGTCGGCCTCGGCGAGCGCGGCGAGCGTCGCGGCGTTGCGCCCAGGTCGTCCGGACAGGTCCGTCGTGGGGTCCCGCTCGAGGGGGGCGCCCGTGTCGACGACGACCCGTCCGCGCTGGCGGGCGAGGTCGAGGACCTCCTCCACCACCCCGTCGCGCAGCTCGGGCCAGCGGTCTGCGCGCGGCAGGCCGGTGAGGACCTCGAGCCGGCCGCCGAGCGAGCGCAGCACCGTCGCGAAGCGCTCCTCGAGCACCCCGCTGGTCGCGAGGCGGGCCGCGGCCAGCAGACCCGAGACCTCGTCGAGCACCCCGAGCTGCTGGGCGACCGCGCCGCCCCAGGGGTCGACGTCGACGAGCAGAGTCTCCCGGGACCTCGCCGCCGACGTCGCTGCGAGGGCGGTGGCGACGGTCGTGCGGCCCGGGGCACCGGCCGGTCCCCAGACCGCCAGCACGCTCCCCGGCTCGCGAGGGGCTCCGGCGGCCGGGGCCTGCGCCGCGGCAGGGTCCTGCGGAAGGTCGTCGCGGGCGACGGTGCCGCCGACCGCGGGCCGCTCGGGGGCCAGGACCACCTCGGCCACCTCGGCGATGTCGGCCTCGGCGACCAGCGTGCGGATGCCCACCCGGGACGCGCGGGCGTGCGCCTGCTCCCCCCTCGTGCCGGCCGCGACCACGCCGATCGGCCGCACGCCGTGGCGGCGCAGCAGGTCGACCGCGGTGGCGTCGAGGCCGTGGGCCGCGAGGTCGACGAGGGCGGCCTCCGCCTGGCCGGAGGAGGCGGCGGCGAGCAGGTCGTCGACGTCGACGCACCTCTTGAGGACCACCACCCCGGCGCGGGCCCCGAGCGCGTCCATCGCGCGGGCCTCCCAGCCGGCTCCTCCGCCGGCGACGAGGACGACGGTCGAGCTCATCCGCGCACCGCCACGGAGACCAGCGGGTCGGTCAGGCTGCCGAGCAGCCCGTAGTAGCGCCCCGCGTCGTCTTCGGGCACGGCCAGGACCAGCCGGCGCAGCCCGCTGGCGGCGTACCCGTCGTCGGCTGCCGCGGCATCGAGGACGACCACGTCCTCGAGGACCGGCTCGCCGGAGTCGTGGCCGCGGTCCCCGCCGCCGCGGGCGACGAGGTAGACGTTGACCCGGCTGCCGGCGGCCACGGCCCCGGCCAGCTGCTCGGGCTCGACGGCCACGGCCAGCTGCAGCAGGTCGCTGTCGCCCCCGGCCCCCAGGGCCGCGCCCGGCACGAGCTCACCGGCGCCGACCGAGCGCTCCAGGACGGCATCGGCCGGCAGCTCCTGCGAGGTCTGGAGGTACGCCGCCAGGTCGGCCTCGTCGGCGAAGCGGACCCGCGCCGCGACCAGGTCGTCGGGTCGCAGGGGCGCGCCGGCCGGCAGCTCCGCGGCCGCCGCCCAGACCGTGACGGTGTCGTCGGCGGCCCCGACCACCCGGGCGCCGAGCAGCACCGAGCCGGCGACGACGACCACCCCCACCCACAGGCGCGGGTCGCGCCACCCGGGCGTGCGGGTGCGCGTCGCGGTGGGTGCGGAGGTGGGAGGGGCGGCTGGTGGGGTCCCGAGATCGATGGCCACGGGCGGCATCCTTCCCCGCCGTCGCCGACTCCTCACCTGCTCATCCACAGCCCGCCCGGGTCCCGCCCGCGGGCCGGACCGGAGGTGACACCATGGGCCCATGTCCGCCACTCCCCGCTTCCTCACGCTCGCCGACGTGGCGGAGGTGCTCAACACCTCGAGCGCGCAGGTCTACGCGCTGGTGCGACGCGGGGAGCTGCCGGCGATCAAGATCGGCGGGCGCGGTCAGTGGCGGGTGGAGGCGGCCCGGCTCGAGGAGTTCATCGAGCAGATGTACGCCCAGACCAAGACCTTCGTCGACGAGCACCCCTACGAGGAGGCCGAGCGCGACTAGCGCTCCGCGGCCCCGTGCGGCCCGCCACGGCGGGGAGGCCGGTCAGCCGACCTGCCCGCGCAGCTCCACGGAGACCTGCCGCTCCTCGCCGCCGCGGCGGACCGTGAACTCGACGGTCTCCCCCGGCTGGTGGGTGCGGATGGAGACGATCAGCGCGATGCCGTCGGTGACGCGCTCGCCGTCCACGGCGGTGATCACGTCGCCCTCCTCCAGGCCGCCCTCCTCGGCGGCGCTGCCCGGGTTGACCTTCTGGATCTCCGCGCCGTCCCCCTGGGCGTTGCCGGTGCGGACCTCGGCCCCGATGATCGGGTACTGCGCCTCGCCGGTGCGCAGGATCTGGTCGGCGGTGATGCGCACCTGCTCCACCGGGATCGCGAAGCCCACGCCGATGTTGCCCGCCTCGGCACCGAACCCGCCGCCCGTCGTGGCGATCGCCGAGTTCACCCCGACCACCTCGCCGAGCAGGTTGACCAGCGGGCCGCCGGAGTTGCCGGGGTTGATCGCGGCATCGGTCTGGACGGCGTTGATGTAGGAGGTGTCGGAGTCCGGGTCGCCGGTCGTGACCGGACGCTGCAGCGCCGAGACGATGCCCGCGGTCACGGTGGAGGACAGCCCCAGCGGCGAGCCGATCGCGACCACGGTCTCGCCGACGCGCAGCCGGCTCGACGCGCCCAGGGCGGTCGGCTCGAACTCGCCGGCCATCTCCTCGGCGACCAGCACCGCCAGGTCGTAGACCGCGGAGCGACCGACCACGCTGGCGTCGTAGCGGTTGCCCTCCTGGTCGACGACCTGGATGCGGCCGTCGTCCTGGGCGGCCTCGGCCACCACGTGGTTGTTGGTGACGACGTGACCCTGGCGGTCGAGGACGAATCCCGACCCCGTGGCGCCACGGTCGTCACCGCCGTACGCCGCGATGATCTGGACGGTGCTGGGCAGCAGCTCGGCCGCGACGTTGGCGATGGTGCCGTCCTCGGGGGCCAACGGGGCCTCGGTCGCGGTGTCGACGCCGAAGAGACCGTCGCGGACGATCCCCTGGCGCTCCCCGCCCGCCTCGTCGACCAGCCGGAACCCGGCGGCGCCGACGACCCCGCCGACGACGCCCACGACCAGCGCGAGCATCGCGACGACCGGCCACACCCACCCGGCCACGCGGGCCGAGGGAGCGGCGTGGCGGGGTGCGGCCGGCGGCTGGCCCGGAGCGGGGTAGCCCCACGGACCGGGGGCCTGCGGCGGCACGACCGGCTGCGGCCGGGTGACCTGGGTCCAGTCGTCCACGGGCTGCTGCGACACCGACGCCTGCTCGCGGGTGGCGGCGTCCGGGTGCCCGTCCGCGTCGGCGGCGGGGGCGTCCTGGTGCTCCGGGTGGTCCGGGTCGTGCTGGCTCACCGCCCCATCATCCCCGACGGCCGGTAGCCCGGTCGGAGGGTGTCAGGGCCAGGTGTCAGGGCCGGGTCTGGCGCCCGGCCGGCAGCAGGCCACCGCCGGTGCTGGGCGGGGTGAGGTTGGCGACCGGTGCGCGCCGGTCCACGGTGGGTGCGTCGGCCGGTGCGGCACCCAGGGCGAGGACACCCATGACGGCCATCCCGGCGGCTCCGCCGACCCCGGCGGCGACCGCCCCGACGCGCCGGGGACGCGAGGTCGTGCCGAACCCGGGGGCCGGCACGGTCGAGGGGTAGGTCGGCTCGCAGGCCACGGTCTGCGCCCCGAGCAGGGCGCCCTTGAGGTGGGCGGGGGCCTGCGTGCGGTCGGGGGCCCCCAGCCCGGAGAGCCGGGTCTTGACCCAGCCCTCGCGCTCGACCAGGTCGCGGCACAGGTGGCAGCCGTGGACGTGCGCCCACAGGCGCTCGGCCTCCGCCGCGGGCAGCTGGCCGTCGAGGAGGGCGCTCGTGCGTGTCCCGAGGTGACCGATCACGGGCGGGTCGCCTCCTGCAGGGCGACCGACGGGCCGGCGTACCGCTCGCGACCGGCGGCGGGGGCGCGGTGCGCCAGGGCCTGGCGCAGCATCGCGCGGCCGCGGTGGATGCGGGAGCGGACGGTGCCGAGCTTGGCGTCGAGGATCGTGGCGATCTCCTCGTAGGTCAGCCCCTCGACGTCGCAGAGCACCACGGCGGCGCGGAAGTCCGGCGGGAGCGTCGCCAGGGCGGCCTCGACGTCGTCGTCGAAGCGCTGGTCGGCGTAGGCGGCCTCCGGCGCCGGCGAGGCGCTGGTCAGGCGGTCGGCGCGCTCGTCGGAGAGGGCGTCGAAGCGGATGCGCTGCTTGCGGCGCGCCTGGTCGAGGAAGAGGTTGGTGGTGATGCGGTGCAGCCAGCCCTCGAAGGTGCCGGGGGTGTAGGTGTGCAGGGAGCGGAAGACGCGGACGAAGACCTCCTGGGTGAGGTCCTCGGCGTCGTGGCGGTCGCCGGTGAGGCGGTAGGCGAGGCGGTAGACGCGGTCGGAGTGCTCCTCGACGATCCGCTCCCAGGACAGGTCCTGGCCGTGCTCTTGGGCGTGGCCCTGCTGGCCCTTCTGGTCGGCCTGCTGGTGTGCCGCCTTCTCCGCCACCGCGCTCCCCCTCGACAGGTACCTGCCTCGCATGCTGGCTCCTCACGGTAGGGACGGCGGCTGAGAGGAGGCTGTGAGCACCCCACTCGTTCTCTGAGGGTCCCAACGGACGGCGAGCGGCCGGTGTTCCCGCGGTCCCGGACCACCTGCCGTGCGGCGTACGTCGTGACGCGGCGGGCTCGCGATAGGTTGAGCGCGTCCGTCCGCCCGAGGAGGCCGTCATCACCACGCCGATCAACGCGACCAGCTGGACCTACAGCGAGGAGTTCGTCGCCGAGGACGACGTGCTCGCCTCCGCGCGCGCCCGCGCCGAGGAGATGGGCGTCGTGCCGATCAGCCCCGGCGGCGGCGCGGCCCTGCGCTTCCTTGCCTCGGTGCTCGACGCCCGCGCGGTGGTCGAGATCGGCACCGGCACCGGGGTCTCCGGGCTGTGGATGCTGCGCGGCATGCGCGCCGACGGCGTCCTGACGACCGTCGACATCGAGGCCGAGCACCAGCGGCTGGCCCGCGAGGGCTACTCCGAGGCCGGCGTGCCCTCCCAGCGGGTCCGCACCATCGCCGGCGCCGCGCTCGACGTGCTGCCGCGCCTGACCGACGGCCACTACGACCTGGTCTTCTGCGACGGCGACAAGCGCGAGTACGCCGCCTACCTCTCCGAGGCCCTGCGCCTGCTGCGCCCCGGCGGCGTGGTGGCCTTCGACAACGCGCTGTGGCACGACCGCGTCGCCGACCCGAGCCGCCGCGACGAGGAGACCGTCGCCATCCGCGAGCTCAACCGCACCGTCGCCGAGCACGAGAGCCTGCTCAGCGTGCTGCTGCCCGTCGGCGACGGGCTGCTGGCTGCGAAGAAGGTCTGGGTCCCCGAGACCGACTGAGGGGCCCGAGCGGGGTTACTCCGCATTCCATTTCCTGCTTACTGCGCAGTAAGCAGGAAAGGGGATTCGTCGTAACCCGGTCCGGCCGGCCCTCAGCGCTCGCCGCGGGCGGTGGGCGTGAGGGCGTCCCAGCCCTCGGCGACGGCGACGAGCTCCCAGGGCTCGACGAGGACGGGCGGGGCACCGACGATGCGGGATCCAGGCGCGTCGGTCATGGTGGCCTCGAACTCCGCCTGGAACGCCTCGCGGTCGGCGAGCGTCGCGAAGACGTAGGTCCCCTCGAACCACTCCCCGCGCCGCATCCGCCACACCTTCTGGCGCAGCCCGGACATGCCGGTGAAGCGCGCGTGCGAGGTCGTCTCGACGTACGCCGCCAGGTCCTCGGCCACGGAGTCCGGCAGCCCCTCCAGGGACCACCGCACGCTGAGGCCGATCACGCGTCAGTCCCGATGCCGGCGAGCGGCTCGTCGGAGCCCAGCCAGGTCAGCAGCGCCCGTGCACCGAAGCCGGTCGGGCCCGCGGTCCACTCGAAGCTCTCCGAGGGCGAGTCGCCCACGGACGCGACGTCGAGGTGGGCCCACGGCACGTCACCGGTGAAGTGCTGCAGGAACAGCGCCGCGGTGATGGCGCCGGGACCACCGCCGGCGTTGTCGGCGTCGGCGACCTTGGAGGAGATGCGCTCCTCGTAGACCGAGGCCAGCGGGAAGCGCCACATCCGCTCGCCGGACCGGGTGCCGGCGTCGTTGATGGCGGAGGCCAGGCCCTCGTGGTCGGCGAAGAAGCCGCCGGTGCGCTGGCCCAGCGCGACCTTGATCGCCCCGGTCAGCGTCGCCACGTCGACCAGCGCCGCGGGGGCGAGCTCGGCGACGGCGTACGCGAGGGCGTCGGCCATGACCAGGCGTCCCTCGGCGTCGGTGTTGGTGACCTCGGTGGTGCGCCCGCCGTAGTGGCGCAGCACGTCACCGGGGCGCATCGAGGAGCCGGAGACGGCGTTCTCGGCGCAGGCCAGCAGGCCGACGACCTTGACCGGGCAGCCGACCGTCTCGAGGGCGGCCATCACCGAGAGCACCACGGCGGCGCCGGTCATGTCGCGCTTCATGGTGGTCATGCCCTCGGCCGGCTTGATGGACAGACCGCCGGTGTCGAAGGTGATGCCCTTGCCGACCAGCACGACCGTCGGCGTCCTCCGGTTGGCCTTGCGCGGGGTGTAGTCGAGGCGGACCAGGCGCGGCGGGGTCGCGGACCCCTGCCCGACGCCGATGATGCCGCCGAACCCCTCGGCCGCCAGCTGCTGCTCGTCCCACACGCGGTAGGCCAGCCCGGCCTCCTCGGCGACCAGGCGGGCCTGCTCGGCCAGCCAGGGCGGGTTCTTCAGGTTGGAGGGCACGGTCGCGAGCAGCCGCGCGCGCCACCCGGCACCACCGAGCGCGAGCCCGCGCTCGAGGGCGGGACGCCGGTCCTCGGCACAGCCGGTCAGGACGATCCGCGCCACCGGGGCGGACTCGGGGCGCTCCTGCGAGCGCCACGAGAAGGAGAAGGAGCCCAGCACCGCGCCCACGACGAAGGCCTCGAGGCCCGCGTCGTCGGTCAGCGACGCGATGGAGGTCGCGACGCTGCTGCGCCCAACGGTGGCGCGGGCCAGGGCGGCACCGGCGCGCCGCAGCGCGTCGGTCCCCTGGTCGCCGACACCGACGAGGAACACCCAGCGCAGGTCGGCGTTCGTCGGGCCGCCGAGCGGCACCGGGAACCGGACCACCTCACCGACCTTGCCGGTGGCCTTCTCGGCCTCCAGCAGCGCCAGCAGGTCGGCGCCGAGCTGCTCGGAGAGCTCCTCGGCGCCGGGCCCCAGGGCGGGGCCGGTGTCGTCGTCCCCCGGGAGCACGGGCACCGCGACGACCTCCACGCCGACGATGGCGTGGGGTGCGGCGTCGCTGAGCGCGAGCTCAGGGGGCGTGACCTGGGTGGGGAGGACGGGTGTGGAGGGCTCCATCGAGGAGGCGTCAGCCGACGACGGCCTTGAGGGCGTCGCCCAGGGCGCCGGCCTCCTCGGCGTTCAGCTCGACGACGAGACGACCGCCGCCCTCGAGGGGGACGCGCATGACGATGCCGCGCCCTTCCTTCGTGACCTCCAGCGGACCGTCGCCCGTCCGCGGCTTCATCGCCGCCATCGCGCACCTCTTCCCTCGTCGTGAAGCCCCGTGGGGCCTCATGGGCACCGGACACGTGCCTCCGGAAGCCCGGACCACGCGTGGATGACCATTATCCCCCACACCGACGGTGATCGGGAGCACAGGGGTCCTGCGACATGCGGCAGACTCGCGCCCATGACCAGCCAGACCCCCAGTGAGACCACCGGCCAGCTCACCTCCGGACCCGTCCTGCTCGACGTCTCCGACGGCGTCGCGACCATCACCCTCAACCGCCCCGAGGCCATGAACAGTCTCGACATCGCGACCAAGGAGATCCTCGTCGAGGTCGTGCGCCAGGTCTCCGAGGACCCCTCGGTGCGCTGCGTGGTGCTCACCGGCACCGGCCGTGCCTTCTGCACCGGCCAGGATCTCAAGGAGCACATCAACCTGCTCGAGACCGGTGGCAGCGACCAGCTCTTCACCACCGTCGAGAAGCACTACAACCCGATCGTCTCGACGATCATGGCGATGGACAAGCCGGTCATCGCCGCGGTCAACGGCGTCGCCGCCGGCGCCGGCGCGAGCCTGGCGATGGCCTGCGACCTGCGGGTCGTCGCCGACACGGCCGGCTTCAACCTGGCCTTCGCGGGCGTGGCGCTTTCGTGCGACACCGGCGCGAGCATCAGCCTGCCGCTGCTCGTGGGCCGCGCCAAGGCGATCGAGCTGCTCTACTTCCCGCGCACCGTGCCCGCGGCCGAGGCCCTCGAGATCGGCCTCGCGACGACCATCGTCTCCCCCGACGACCTGGCCGGCGAGGTCGCCACGCTGGCCGCCCGGCTCGCGGCCGGCCCCACGCGTGCCTACGGCGCGATGCGCCGCTCGGTGACGTACGCCGCCGGGCACGACACCGACGAGGCCCTGGAGTTCGAGCGGCAGATGATGAATTCCACCGGCGCCACCGACGACCACCGGGCGGCCGTCGCCGCCTTCGTGGCCAAGGAGAAGCCGGTCTTCACCGGCCGCTGAGCGTCGGCGACTCGGACGGCGACCCGGACGGCGACCCGGACGGCGACCCGGACGGCGACCCGGACGGCGACCCGGACGGTCGGGAGTGGGTGTGGGCATCGGACCCCAGGCGTAGTCGCCGGGCTCGGCGCCGATCACCTTCAGGATGCGCCGGGCGAAGGTGGTGCGCAGGTAGCGCCGCCCCGGCTTCGGGCCCAGCTCCACGGTCAGCGCCGACCCCGTGAACCGGTGGTTGAACCAGCCGGTCATGGTGCCGTGGCAGACCCCGCCGCAGTCGAAGGTCTTGCGGGGCAGTCGCAGGATGCGGGCCACCCGCTCGGCGTACGTCCGGTCCTTGGTGTCGGTGTCCACGCCGTGCAGCGGCTGGTGGAAGCTGAGGATCCGGTCGGGCTGCACGCGGCGCAGGAAGCGCATCACCGCACGGGTCTCGGGCTCGGAGCCGGGGCGCGGGCCGGACTCGTAGTTGCCGTCGAGGTCGGCCCACCGGTAGGGGAAGTTGCGGTTGAGGTCGACGCCGCGGGCGTTCTTGCGGGTGCCCGCGGCGATGCCGTCGGGGTTGTAGGTCGGGATCACCCACACCTCTGCGCCGACCAGCGGGTCGCCGTCCTTGATCGACCACAGCGCGGGGCGGGTGCGCGGCTCGTTGCCGTGCATGGCGCCGATCAGCACCACGGTCGGCACGCCGTTGTCGGCCGGCTCACCGAGGCGGTAGGCGTAGATCGGCCTGCCGCGGACCGACTCGCCGAGCGTGACGGTCTGGACGACCGCCGGCTTCCGCGGGGCCGCGGCGGCCTCGAGGGGCGCGAGGTGCGCACCGAGGGGTACGACGGTGGCCAGCAGCCCCAGGGCCGAGACGCCCGCGAGCGCGGCCCGGCCGGTGCTCGGGCCGGTCGCCATCAGACCGCGGCCGTCCAGTAGGCCCAGGTGAAGACGGCGACGCCGACGACCATCCCGAGGTGTGCGAGCAGCGAGAGCCCCGGTCCGGAGGACCAGGTGTCCTCGGCCGCCGCGACGGCGTGCCGGCCCTTGGAGGGCAGCCAGCGCACGAGGATCATCAGGCCGGCGATCGCGACGCCCCACCACAGGCCGAGCGCCACGACCCCGACCAGCGGGTCACCGCTGGGGGTGTCCTCCGGAGAGACCAGGAAGACCATCCAGACGACCAGCGCCAGGGCACCGAGCACGGTGTGGGCCATCAGCCAGGCCGAGCCGACGTCGACGCGGGTCGCCCCGCCACCGCCTCCCAGGCGGAGCCGGGTCAGCGCGACGACGACCGCCGCGAGACCGGTGAGGACGTAGACGACGACGGCGACGGACACGCGGGTGAGTGTGCCTCACTCCTCGCCCGTGGCGCCACGACCCTCCGACTCGGGGGCGCGTGCCGCCTGCTCCTCGGCGAGCCGGGCGAGCAGGGCGTCGACCTCGCTCATCCGGTAGCCGCGCAGCGCGACCGAGAACCGGACCCGTCGCAGGTCCTCGGGCCCCAAAGGCCGGTCGGCGGGGACCTCGGCGTCCGGGCGGTCGCCGTACTCCTGCGCCAGCGGGGTGCCCATGCCGGCGGCGACGACGGCGACCCCGCCGAGCAGCAGCACGGCCAGGATCGCGAACAGCCACATCATCCGGCTCGGTCCTCCTGCTCGCGGGCGGCGACCATGAGCGCCACCGCCTCGTCGACGTCGTCGGTCAGCACCATCATGTCGAGGTCGGACTGCGAGATCTTGCCCTCGGCCAGCTGCGTGTCGCGCATCCAGTCCAGCAGGCCGCTCCAGTAGGCGGTGCCGAGCAGCACGATCGGGAACTGCGTGACCTTGCGGGTCTGCGAGAGCGTGAGCGCCTCGAAGAGCTCGTCGAGGGTGCCGACGCCGCCGGGGAGGACGATGTAGCCCTGGGAGTACTTCACGAACATCGTCTTGCGCACGAAGAAGTAGCGGAAGTTGATGCCGACGTCGACCCAGTCGTTGAGGCCGGACTCGAAGGGCAGCTCGATGCCGAGCCCGACGCTGACGCCGCCGGCCTGGCTGGCGCCGCGGTTGGCGGCCTCCATGGCGCCGGGGCCACCGCCGGTGACGACCGCGAAGCCGGCCTCGACCAGCTTGCGCCCGACCTCCTCGGCCTGGGCGAAGGACGGCTCGTCGGGCGTGGTGCGCGCCGACCCGAAGACCGCCACCGCCGAGCCGAGCTCGGCGAGCTGGCCGAAGCCCTCGACGAACTCGGCCTGGATGCGCAGCACCCGCCACGGGTCGGTGTGGACCCAGTCGTGCGGGCCGCGGCTGTCCAGCAGCCGCTGGTCGGTCGTGGTCGTCTCGACCTGGTCGCGGCGCAGCCGGACCGGCCCCTTGAACCGGCTCGGCCGGCCCTTCTCGTCACGCCAGCCCATCGGTGAGCCATCCCCTCAACGTCGTCGCGCAGGTCTCGATGTCGGAGATCCTGACGTGCTCGTCGGCCTTGTGGGCGAACAACGGGTCACCCGGTCCGTAGTTGACCGCCGGGATGCCCAGCGAGGTGAAGCGCGCGACGTCGGTCCAGCCGAACTTCGGCGCCACCTTGCCGCCGGTCGCCTCGACGAACGCCGCGGCCGCCGGCCGGTCCAGGCCGGGCAGCGCGCCGGGCGCCAGGTCGGTGAGGCGGACGTCGTACGGCGCGAAGAACTCGGTCACGAACGCCACCGCCTCGTCGGTCGACCGGTCGGGTGCGAAGCGGAAGTTGACCTCCACGACGCACTCGTCGGGGACGACGTTGCCGGCCACTCCCCCGTGGATGCGCACGGCGTTGAGGCCCTCGTGGTACTCCAGCCCGTCGATGACCGGGCGGCGCGGCTCGTAGGCCTGCAGCCGCGCCAGCACGTCGGTGGCGGCGTGGATGGCGTTGACGCCCTTCCAGGAGCGGGCCGAGTGCGCACGCTCACCGGTGGTGGTGACCTCGACGCGCAGGGTGCCCTGGCAGCCGGCCTCGACGCCGGCGTTGGAGGGCTCCATGAGGATCGCGAAGTCGGCCGCGAGCAGGTCGGGCTCGCGCTCGGCGAGGTGCTTGAGGCCGTTGTAGCGCTCCTCGACCTCCTCGGCCTCGTAGAGCACGTAGGTGACGTCGCGGACCGGCTCGGGCACGGTGGCGGCGAGGTGGAGCAGGACGGCGTCGCCGCCCTTCATGTCGCAGGTGCCGCAGCCGTGCAGGATGCCGGCCTCCTCGTCGAGGCGGCTGGGCAGGTTGTCGTTGACCGGGACGGTGTCGAGGTGCCCGGCGATGACGACACGCTCGTCGCGGCCGAGGTCGGTGCGCGCCACGATCGTGTGGGCGCGACGGGTCACCTCCAGGTGCGGGTGCGTGCGCAGCGCGGCCTCGACGGCGTCGGCGATGCGGCCCTCGTCGTGGCTGACGGACTCGATGTCCACCAGGTGCCGGGTGAGCGTGACCGGGTCGACGGCCAGGTCGAGCAGCGGGGCGTCTGAGGTCATGGGGAGAGTCAAGCAGCCCCGTGGCTCCCGCCCCGGCCCGACCTGCGGAGGACCGCTGACTGGACAGGTGTCCAGAAACCTCTTCCCAGGAACTGGAACACGTTCTAGTGTGCTCGCATGCGCAACGGACTCGTCCTGTTCACTTCCGACCGCGGCATCCGGCCGGCCGACCTCGCCGTCGCCGCCGAGGAGCGGGGCTTCGACACCTTCTACGTGCCCGAGCACACCCACATCCCGGTCAGGCGGACCGCTGCCCACCCCGGCACCAAGGACGAGACGCTCCCCGACGACCGCTACCTGCGCACGCTCGACCCCTGGGTCTCGCTGGCCACCGTCGCCGCGCGGACCTCGCGGATCAAGCTGTCCACCGCGGTCGCGCTGCCGGTCGAGTCCGACCCGATCACGCTGGCCAAGACCATCGCCACCCTCGACCACCTCTCCGGCGGCCGGGTCGAGATCGGCGCCGGCTTCGGCTGGAACACCGACGAGCTCGCCGACCACCACGTGCCTGCGGAGAAGCGCCGCACCGTGCTGCGGGAGTACGTCGAGGCGATGCGCGCCTTGTGGACGCAGGAGGAGGCGTCGTACGACGGGGAGTTCGTGCAGTTCGGCCCCTCCTGGGCCTACCCCAAGCCGGCCGCGCACATCCCGCTGATCATCGGCGCCGGCGGCGGACCCAAGACCTTCAAGTGGATCTCCGAGAACGCCGACGGCTGGATGACCACGCCGACCCAGAAGGACATCTCCGGCCAGATCGACCACCTCAAGGCCGCGTGGGCCGAGGCGGGTCGCGAGGGCATGCCCGACATCCGCATCCTCATCGCGTTCAAGCCCGAGCCCGACGACCTGATGCGCTGGGCCGAGCAGGGCGTCAGCGAGTTCATCTGGGGCGTCCCGGACAAGTCCCCCGACGAGGTGCTGGGCTCCCTGGACCGGATGGCCGCCCGGCTGGGCATCCAGCCGCCCGCGCTCATCGGCTGATCCGCCGGCTGATCTCCTGAGTCGTGCCCCTGAGCGGGCGCCATGGCGCCCGCTCAGGGGCACGACTCACCCCCGCGTCAGGCCTTGGCGACCTGGACGCTCAGCTCGTCGGCGTCCTCGGTGCTCACCGAGGTCGCCAGCGTCTCCTCGGCGACCATCGCCTCGTGCGCGGCGACGGCGGCCTGCACATCGGCTGGGCCGCCGACGACCAGGCTGATCCGGTCGGAGACCTCGAGGCCGGCGTCCTTGCGCGCCTGCTGGACCGCGCGGACGACGTCGCGGGCGAGGCCCTCCGCGGCCAGCTCGGGGGTGATCTCGCAGTCGAGCACGACGAACCCGCCGCCGGGCAGCATGCCGACCGCGGTGCTGTCGTCGGCCGCACCGGCGACGGTCTCGAGGGTGTACTCCCCCTCGACCAGCGCCAGGCCGCCGGCGGTCACGGTGCCGTCCTCGGCCACCGACCAGTCACCGGACTTCGAGCCCTTGATGGCGTGCTGCACGTCCTTGCCCAGACGCGGCCCGGCGGCACGGGCGTTGACGGTGAGCTTCTGCTCCACGCCGTAGGCCGCAGCCTCGTCCGCGTCCGCGGCGAGCAGCCGCACCGCCTTCACGTTCACCTCGTCGGCCACGATCGACTCGAAGCCCTCGAGCCCGGACAGGTCGGCGACGACCACGGTGAGCGTGGCCAGCGGCAGCCGGTTGCGCAGCGAGCGTGCCTTGCGCAGTGCCGAGGTGGCCGAGCAGACCTCGCGGACGGTGTCCATCGCCGCGACGAGCGCGTCGTCGGCGGGGAGCCGGTCGGCGGCCGGGTAGTCGGCCAGGTGCACCGAGCGACCGCCGGTCAGGCCCCGCCAGATCTCCTCGGTGGTCAGCGGCAGCAGCGGGGCGGTGGCGCGGCAGACGGTCTCCAGCACCGTGAACAGCGTCGCGAACGCCTGGGCGTCCTCGTCCCAGAAGCGGTCGCGGGAGCGACGGATGTACCAGTTGGTGAGCACGTCGAGGAAGCCGCGCGTGAGCTCGCAGGCGTCGGCCACGGCGTAGGAGTCCAGCGCCCCGGTCATGTCCGCGACGTAGTCACGGCACTTGGCCAGCAGGTAGCGGTCCAGCGGGTCGGTGGAGTCCGTCGACCCCTCGACGTCGACACCCGCACCGCCGTCGGCGGCGTTGGCGTAGAGCTGGAAGAAGTACCAGCTGTTCCACAGCGGGATCATCACCTGGCGCACCGAGTCGCGGATCCCCTGCTCGGTGACGATGAGGTTGCCGCCGCGCAGGATCGGACTGGCCATGAGGAACCAGCGCATCGCGTCGGCGCCGTCGCGGTCGAAGACCTCGCGGACGTCGGGGTAGTTGCGCAGGCTCTTGGACATCTTGTTGCCGTCGGAGCCGAGCACGATGCCGTGGCTGATGCAGTTCTCGAAGGCCGGCTTGTCGAAGAGCGCGGTGGCGAGGATGTGCAGCGTGTAGAACCAGCCGCGGGTCTGGCCGATGTACTCGACGATGAAGTCGGCCGGGAAGTGCGCGTCCTTGCCGGCGGTGCCGGCGAACCAGTCGGCGTTCTCGAACGGGTAGTGCACCTGGGCGTAGGACATCGACCCGGAGTCGAACCAGACGTCGAGGACGTCGGGCACGCGCCGCATCATCGACTTGCCCTCCTCGATCGAGCGGGGGTCGTCGGGGTTGGGGCGCACCAGGTCGTCGACGTACGGGCGGTGCAGGTCGGGCTCGCCGTCGGCGTTGCGCGGGAGCGTGCCGAAGTCGCGCTCGATCTCCTCGAAGGAGCCGTAGACGTCGATGCGCGGGTAGGCCTCGTCGTCGGACTTCCACACCGGCACCGGGCTGCCCCAGAAGCGGTTGCGGGTGATCGACCAGTCCCGGGCGTTCTCCAGCCAGCGGCCGAACTGGCCGTCCTGGATGTGCCCGGGCACCCAGTTGATCTCCTGGTTGAGCTCGAGCATCCGCTGCTTGATCGCGGTGACCTCGACGAACCACGACGAGACGCCCTTGTAGATCAGGGGCTCGCGGCAGCGCCAGCAGTGCGGGTAGGAGTGGTCGTAGGTCTCGCGGCGCAGCAGGATCGTGCCGGGGGTGACCGAGCCGGTCTCGCCCTCGCCCCGGGTCGTGGCCTTGAGGTGGTCGATGATCTGCAGGTTGGCGTCGAAGACCCGCAGGCCGGCGTAGTCGTTGACGGGGTGGGTGAAGCGGCCGTCCTTGCCGACCGGCATGACCGCCTCGATGCCCTCGCGGTCGGTGACCTCCTTGTCGACCTCACCGAAGGCGCCGGCGGTGTGCACGAGGCCGACACCGTCGGTGGTGGTGACGGCGTCGTCGGCGGCGACGACGCGGAACGCACGACCGAACTCCTCGCCGGCGTGGTCGGCGTAGTAGGAGAACGGCGGGTCGTAGGTGCGGCCGACCAGCTGGGCGCCGGTGTAGCGCCCCAGGACGGTCGGCTCGTCGGCGTCGGGGAAGAGCTCGCGCTTGTACGCCGTCAGCCGGGCCTCGGCGACGACGTACTTCGCCTTCTGGTCAGTCCCCGGCACGGGGCCCTCGACGACCACGTAGTCGATCTCGGAGCCGACCATCACGGCCAGGTGGCTGGGCAGGGTCCACGGGGTGGTCGTCCAGACGAGCAGGTGGGCGCCGTCGAGCACCTCGTCCTCGCCAGTCGCGTGCATCCGCAGGCCGACGGTGACCGCCGGGTCCTGGACCTGCTTGTAGACGTCGTCGTCCATCCGCAGCTCGTGGTTGGACAGCGGCGTCTCGTCGTTCCAGCAGTAGGGCAGGACGCGGAAGCCCTCGTAGACCAGGCCCTTGTCCCACAGCGACTTGAACGCCCAGATGACCGACTCCATGTAGTCGGGGTTCATCGTCTTGTAGTCGTGGTCGAAGTCGACCCAGCGGGCCTGGCGGGTGACGTAGTCGCGCCACTCGCCGGTGTACTTCATGACCGACTCACGGCAGGCGTCGTTGAACTTCTCGATGCCCAGCTCGACGATCTCGTCGGTGGTCTTGATGCCGTTGAGGCGCATCGCCTCGAGCTCGGCGGGCAGGCCGTGGGTGTCCCAGCCGAAGCGGCGCTCGACGCGCTTGCCGCGCATCGTCTGGTAGCGCGGGACGAGGTCCTTGACGTAGCCGGTGAGCAGGTGGCCGTAGTGCGGCAGGCCGTTGGCGAACGGCGGGCCGTCGTAGAAGACGAACTCGTTCTCGCCGCGCTCGCCCGGGTCGCGCTGGTCGATCGAGGCCTGGAAGGTGCCGTCGGCGGCCCAGTAGGCCAGCACCCGCTCCTCGATCTCGGGGAAGCGCGGGCTGCTGGGGACCGACGTGGCGTCGGTGTGGGAGACCTTCGGGTAGGTCATCGCTGGCTCCTGGCTCGTCTGCTGGGGACTCCTCACCCAGGGACGACCCTCGCGGACCGCGGTACCACCCTGCTTGTGGTCCCGACGGTCGAGCTTGTCGAGACCACCACTCGTTCACGGCTGTGACGGGCCTACCCGTCCGGTTCTAGTAGGCGGTCTCCCGCCGTTCTTCCGGAGGCTCGCCGCTGATGACGGCTCAGACGCCTGTGCACCGATCGTACGGCGCGTCCGGCTCGAAGCGGAAATGGGTTCCGCTCAGGCATCCAGCCATGCGAGCACCCGCACGGCCACCTGCTCCGGGGAGAGGTCGGTGTTGTCGATGCGCAGGTGCCGGTGCTCGGCGATGACGGCGTCGGCGGGGCTGGGCCGGTCAGGGTCGGTGTTCATCCGCTCGCGGTCCATCTCCACGACGTGGCGCTGCGACCACTCGAGGTCGCTCTTGGAGGGCTTGGCGGCGACCCGGTCGGCGCCGGTGTTGCGGACCAACCGCGTCTCCAGCCCCGCGTGCAGCTCGACGAACGAGACCCGCAGCCCGCGGTCGGCGTACGGCGCGACGAAGCGGCGCACGTAGTCGGCGTCCTCGGGCAGGTCGACGCCCCACACGAACGTGGCCACCAACCGCATGCCGGTGGCGGCTGCCTCCTCGACGACCTCGCGCCGCCACGCCTCCTTGAGCCGCTCGAAGCCGGGGTGCCCGAAGCCGAAGACCTCGGCAAGCGGCTCGATGACGTGGTGGTTGTGGAAGAGCCGGAAGTCCGATGAGGCCGCGATCGCGCGCCCCACGGTCATCTTGCCGACCGCCGGCGGGCCGATGACGACGAGCAGCTCTCCCGAGGACATGCGCGGAGGCTAGGCCTCACGCCCGCCGCCGCACCACCGGTTTGCGACCGGGCTACCCCTCGTAGACGTCGCGACGGTGGCCGAGCCGCAGCACCAGGACGAGCAGGACGCCATCGTCGACTGTGTAGATGACGCGCCAGTCGCCGATCCGGACGCGGTAGCCCGGACGACCGCGCAGCTGACGGGAAGCCGGCGGGCGTGGGTCGAGGGCCAGCAGCTCGATGGCACCTTGGACGCGGCGGACGGTGGGAGGGTCGAGCTTGCGGAGCTGGCGAGTGGCGCTGGGGGTGATGTCGACGCGGCAGCGCCGCGCGTCGGCCCTGGGCTCAGGTCCAGCCAAGGTCGACCTTCACCTGCTCCCACGGGATGGCGTCGCCGGCCTCGGCCATCGCGGCGTCAAAGGCCTCGACGTCCTCGAGCTCCTCCTCCGCATCGAGCAGTTGGTCGTAGCGCTCGGGGCTGACCACGACCGCGACCGGACGGCCGTGGCGCAGCAGCGTCACCGCCTCGGTCGCCGACTGCGCCAGCACTGCGGGCAGCTGGTCGCGGGCTGCGCTGACGGGGACGGAGGCCATGCTCGGATCGTACGGAACGGCTCCAGATTCGTACAGATGTCCTCCACAGGTCCGTGGTTGGGTGCGTCCATGAGCGACATGTGGCTGCCCCACGACGAGGACCCGCGGATGCAGGCCGGCCCGACCCGGGGCGAGAAGGAGACGGTGCTTGGCTACCTCGAGCACTACCGCGCCACGCTGGAACTCAAGTGCGGCGGCCTCTCCCCCGCCCAGCTGGCCACCGCCTCGGTCCCGCCGTCGCGGATGTCCTTGCTGGGGATGGTGCGCCACCTGACCCGCGTCGAGCACCACTGGGCGCGGCGGGTGATGGAGGGCGAGACCGGGCTGGAGCGGCTCTTCCAGTCCGAGGACGCGGGGTTCGCGCTCCCCGAGGTCGTCGAGGCGGCGTACGTCGACGAGGCCTGGGCCCGCTGGCGCGACGAGGTCGCGCACGCCCGGTCGGTGGCCGACGACCTGGCGATGGACGTGCTGGTCGAGGTGCACGGCGAGCGGATCGAGGTGCGCGACGTGCTGGTGCACCTGGTGGAGGAGTACGCCAGGCACCTGGGACACGTCGACCTGCTGCGCGAGTGCCTGGACGGGCGGGTCGGGCAGTGACTGCGGCGTCCTAGGGTGGAGCCCGTGAGTACTCCGACCTCTGCCTGGGCCCACGGACTGGCCACCGTCTCGACCGACTCCGCCACCGAGGGCAGCGTCCTGGACGTCTGGTTCCCCCACCCCCACCTCGGCGAGCGGCCGGCCGACGACGAGGCTCCGCGCGAGCTGGTCGAGGCCGTCGGCAGCGACCACGCCCGGCGACCTCGCTCGGCCCGTGCGCGGTCGAGGGCTTCGAGGACACCCGCGCGCGGATGCGGATGCACGGCCAGCACGTGGCGGTCTACGGCATCGACAAGTTCCCGCGGATGACCGACTACGTCGTCCCCACCGGCGTGCGCATCGCCGACGCCGACCGCGTGCGCCTGGGCGCTCACCTCGCCGAGGGCACCACCGTCATGCACGAGGGCTTCGTGAACTTCAACGCCGGCACGCTCGGCAGCTCGATGGTCGAGGGCCGCATCTCCGCCGGTGTCGTCGTGGGCGACGGCTCCGACGTGGGCGGTGGCTCCTCGATCATGGGCACCCTCTCCGGCGGCGGCAAGCAGGTCATCTCCATCGGCGAGCGCTGCCTGCTCGGCGCCAACGCCGGCCTGGGCATCTCCCTGGGCGACGACTGCGTCGTCGAGGCCGGTTGCTACGTCACCGCCGGCACCAAGGTCACCGTCCGCGGTGTCGCGGGGGTCGAGGACGGCGCGGTCATCAAGGCCTCCGAGCTCTCCGGCGCCAGCAACGTGCTCTTCCGCCGCAACTCGGTCTCCGGTGCCGTCGAGGCCGTGCCGTGGAAGGGCGAGGGCATCGCGCTCAACGCCGACCTGCACAGAAACTGACCGTCCCGGCCGGGTGGTCGAGCAGCGAGCGCCAGCGAGCGGGCGTCGAGACCACTTGGCCCACCCCCGGAGGATGGGGGCGTGAACCCCGCGAGCAAGGCCGTCGGCGCCCTCCTGGCCCTCGGGCTGGTGGTCGCCACGGCCGTGGGCGGATGGTACGTCGTCCGCGAGATCGGCCCCGGGTTCCTCCCCGACCGGTGCGAGGCGACGGTCGGTGACCTGACCGTCGAGCTCACCCCGGAGCAGGCCGAGAACGCCGCACTGATCGCGGCCATCGGCGTACGACGCGGGCTGCCGGCGCGGGCGGTGTCGATCGCGCTCGCCACGGCCTACCAGGAGTCCGGGCTGCGCAACCTGACCACCGGCGACCGCGACTCGCTGGGGCTGTTCCAGCAGCGGCCCTCGCAGGGCTGGGGCACCAAGCGCGAGGTGAGCGACCCGGTCCACGCGACCAACGCGTTCTACGACGCGCTCGTGGAGGTCGACGGATACCGCGACCTGCCGATCACCGAGGCCGCCCAGGCGGTCCAGCGCTCGGCGTTCCCCGACGCCTACGCCGACCACGAGGACGACGCCAGGGCGCTGGCCAGCGCCCTGACCGGCAACTCGCGCGGCGCTTTCCACTGCGAGGTGCCCGGCTCCGCCGAGGCCGCCTCCGCGCAGCTGGGCGCCAACGGCCTCACCCCGCGGGCGGAGGACGTGCGTGCTGAGGCCGTGGCGGTGTTCGGACCGCTGTCGCTGGGCGGGTTCGCGCCGGGCGGCGTGCGCGACGGGCACATCCCCGGGTCGACGCACTACGACGGCCGCGCGGTCGACATCTTCTTCCGGCCGGTCGACGACGCGAGCAGGACCCGCGGCTGGGCCGTGGCGTCGTACCTCGTGGCGCAGGCCGAGCGCCTGGACATCCAGACGATCATCTTCGACGCCAAGATCTGGACCGCCCGTCGCAGCGACGAGGGCTGGCGGAGGTACGACGCCCCCGACCGGCCCGGGGACCCCGACATCCTGGCCCACCGGGACCACGTGCACGTCGACGTGTTCAGCTGAGGCGGACCGGGTTAGTCCGCACGAGTCCTCACCCTCAGCGCGACTTGAGGTCAACCGGTCTAAGCAACTGGGTGGGGTCAGGCGGCCTCGGTGAGGAGCCTGTTGAGTCGTACGGCGGGTGTCTCGAGGTCCAGGGTGGGTC